>CAZUNC010000020.1:0-20687 GCA_964621475.1 uncultured Defluviitaleaceae bacterium
TAAAATAAATCAAGTCATTCGGAGGTAAATATGCTTACACATAAGGGTACGCAAGAATTAAAGACATCCCGTTTAATATTGCGTCAGTATCGCATCTCAGACGCTGTGAGTATGTATAATAATTACGCGACGGACGAACGTGTGACAAAGTTTTTGACCTGGACACCGTATCAGTGCATCGACGATCTCAAAACATGGCTAACCGGAACCATAAAGTCATATGAGAACAACAATGTATATCATTGGGCTATGGAATATAACAAAGAGGTCATCGGAGCCGTTTCGGTATTAGCCTTTGACTACCATAATGAAAAGAACCATTGCTGCGAGTTAGGCTATAGCTTGGGTTATGACTACTGGAACAAGGGATTTACCAGCGAGGCGGTAAATGCCGTGATTAGGTTTCTGTTTGATGAGGTCGGCATACACCGGATTTCTGCAAAGCATGATATCGAAAATCCGGCCTCTGGCGAAGTCATGAAGAAATGCGGCATGTTATATGAGGGATGTTTGAAGGATCAATACCTTAGACACGATGGTACATACTCCGATGCATTGATTTACGCTATCATAAACAAAATCACATACTGACATACTGTTGTCGTTAACCCCTCTGTATTATAAAGGCATCAAATCATTGGGAGGGATATCTATGACAACACAGGAAATCAAAGAAGGTTACGCAATCTGCGGCTTGGTTTGCGCGCTTTGCAGCTACAACACCGACTGTGCAGGTTGCCGATGCAAAACGGGCGATTATGACCGATGTAAAACCGTCGACGAGGTGATGGACTTACTTAGAAACGGCAAGCCCGATCCGTATCAAGTGTGCCCCACATACGAAAGCATCCGCTTTATTTTGCGGCTGGTGTCTGTGGATGATGCGGCCGATTTATTGGCATGCTATTCAAGCCCTGAGGCTCAAAGGTTTTTCAACTACAACAACTGCGTGAGTGACTGCCGCTATACCGAGCTTTCCGAAATGCTTTGGTGCATCAACTTTTGGCTCGAGGAGTATCAGAATAAAAAATATGTCCGCTTCAGTATCATAGATAAGCAAAGCGGAAAATCTGTCGGTACGGTTGAGATATTCGGTAGTGGGCACAGGGGTCACAGCGTTTTGCGAATAGATATTTTACCCGAATTTGAAAAAGCAGATGATCTCGGTGAGCTTTTACAGATCGCAGATCTGTTCTTCTACGACTTCGGCTGCGAAAGGATTGTCACCAAAGCGATTCCCGAAGCCGAAAAGCGTATCTTAGCACTGACGCACCACGGGTATTCTCCATATCCGGCCAATGATGAATGGGAGCGCGAGGATTATTTTATCAAGATGAAATATTGACATCCACCTACGTAGATATATTATTTAACATGTCATTTGACATATTATTTGAAAGATATTACACCAACGCAAAAGGGCTGTTGCAGAGTATTATTTCTGCGACAGCCCTATATCTTAATCTTATTTTATTCAACACTCTCCAACGTTTTGCAGTATCTCTCGATACCTCTCTGTTGCGAGCAGACTCGGCTCGGTTTTTCTGCAAAACGCAAGCTTTGCGAGTTTTGGAACGACACGCTCTACTACTACTTGACCGTCAACCGTTTTAGCCTTTAGCTTATGTAGCGCCTCGAGAAAGCGTTCATCCTTTTGCGCGCGCCAATAAAATGACAGTGTATAGACATAATAGAACAGATTATATCCACGAAACGGATACTCAACCTGCATAAACAAGCTGCCGATACCGTAATGACACGGGCCTATCGGCTTTTTTATTGTCCAATGCTCGAGTAAGAATTCCACAGCCCTATCCAAGCGCGGTTCGGTGTTCAGATATTCGCTGAACCGAAACGCGTTGAGTACGGTCAGGGTCGGCATCGGATTGGAATACTCCGTTTCAGGCCCCCGGCCAAAGCTGAATTTATTGCATCGCCAGCCGCCGTCGGTATATTGATTTTCCAGCAGATGTGATAGGGTCTTCTGTACCCTATCGTCCGAGACATATCCCAGATGACACAAGGCCTCCACAGCAAGTCCGGTCTGACATGGGTAGATCGCACCCTGTGGATATATCCTAAATCGTCCGTCCGGCTGCCATGTGCTAAAGATAAGCTCGGCGGCCTCCTGTAGCACCGGTTCTGACGGGTCCATCCCAAGCTCCATAAGGTATTGCACACATTCGAGCGTTGAAAACGGCGAACCCTTTAACAGGCGTTTGTCTGCCGTGGCCCAAAGATCTCCGCCTTGGTTATGTCTGTGGGATAGGATAACCTCCACATCGGATACAAACTGCTCCCGGATAGCCATATGCTAACTCGTTTACGCGGTCTTCCAGCGCTTGAGTGTCGGGAAGAACTCACGCATCATGTTCCTCGCCGTATCCTCGGTCATGCCCTCGTTTGAAGATACCATATGCGGTACGCACAGGTTGATCATATCGTCCATGCTGCCATCGAATGTAAACTTGCCGTTTTCAAAGCAATACATGCAATAGTCCCCACTCTTGCTCCCGTCGGCGTTCTTTCCATACATCTCATCGGTTTCTCCCATCGGCATTCCACATGATTGACAATACTTTTCCATTATGATCATTCTCCTTTATTAAGTCAGCGGTCATCCGCTGTAAACATATTTTACATTACATAACGTGACAACAGCGCGTCATATTATACCGGTGTATCTAAACTTTATTTTATCAGTTATTTTTACAAGCTCGTCACGGACGCTTTGCGGCTCCAAGACCTCTGCGGTATCACCAAACGACAGCAGGTATCCATACAACCAATGATCGTTCGGCATTGTGACGTTCACTTCAAAGGACCCATCCGCGTTCTTTGTTATGCTCTGCTCATCAAATTCATCATATACCCGAAAGGCCACATATGGCATGAAGTGTATTTTTATTTTTACCATACCAGGCGACGACATCTCCTGAGGATCGATCTCCGGTATCTCAAATTCCTTACCTGTAAAGCCTTCCTCCAGCATCTCAGCATTATGCATGCGTGTGATCTTAAAGGTGCGTATGCTCTCCTTATGCAGACAGTAGGCCTGCAGATACCACGAAGCACTCTTAAACACAAGTTTCAACGGATAGACCTTACGCTCCGTGGTTTGCCCATATGAACTCGAATAACTGAATGCGATCGCCTGCTTGTTTATGATCGCATTCTTTAACATGTCAAAGCGGGATTTGTCGGACATGTTGTTGCCCCAGCGCGAGAAATCGACCTCTATCCAATTGCTATCCGACTTATCAAACAATGTCTTCAACTTCCCGAGTATCGTGCGTGTCTCAATATTTTGAACAGCTGACAATCCCTGCAATGCGAACAGGATTTGGTTCTGCTCGTCCTCCGAAATCACAGCCTTGTTTAATATAAAATTATCCAATATCGAAATACCGCCACCCTTACCCTGTACGGTATATATCGGAATACCCGCAGTGGTCAGGGTTTCGATATCCCGTAATATCGTCCGCACGGATACCTCAAAATGAGCCGCCAGCTCCTTCGCAGTCATGTTCTTCTTACTCATTAAAAGATATACCATTTCAAATAACCTGTTTATTTGCACAAACTCACCCCTGAATACATCGTGTCTTAAGTACAATAAAAAAGGGCTGCCGAGAGAGAAAAACCTTCACCACGGATTTATACGGATAACTGCGGATTTACACGGATTGTGTATTATAATAGCATATCCGTGATAATCCGTTTAAATCCGTGCAGATCCGTGGTATGGTGTTTTCCCTTAAACAGCCCCTACCTTGTCTCAATACGCTACCTACATCATCGTAACCGCTTGCCTTTCGCATTCTTCGGCGGTACGTAATAGCCCCGCGAGCTCCGCTCTGACCCCGGCATCGGACAGATCCTTTGATTTCTTTAATTCATACGCAGCCTGCCAGCACTCGTAGACCTTTTTATATAATGTAGCCAGCTCCTGTTGATTATATTTCTCAAGGAACATCCACGCGTATTGCCTCAATGCCGCGTACGTACCCAGGCAATACTCCATCTCCCACGACAAGCAATATTTCGTCTCCTCTATTTCAAAGAAGCCGATCAGCATCGGGTACGCAGCCAAGCCCTTGGCATTTTCACACCATTCCTCGCCGTTCAAATGCTGCTTCGCGATCGCGAGCGTGCCGGATATAATATCCGCTTGCGATTTATCCGATCGCCCCGCTATCGTCAGCACATTCAAGATCGGTATCTCCCGTTTGCCGAGCTGGGCGTAATCCATCTGCGCATACTCGCCCGTTATCGATAGCGTTGAAAGCTTCTTTGTATCGTCATCGTATCCGATCACAAGCCCCCACTCCGGTAAACCGATGTCCCAAGCTATCGCCGCTATGCCGTTATCGACAGAGGCCTTGATTAATTCTATCGCCTCATTGCGACGCATTTCTTCGATATCGTCCTGATCCCAAAGGCGGTCGCAATACCTACACGTGAGTCCGCCGTTTTCGACCCATGTCTTTTGCTTTTTAAAGTCCCATACGCTCGTCGCGCTTGGGCAAACCTCTGCATGCACCCAGAGCCGAAATGCAAAACCACTCGTCGCGACGATATCCTCAGCCAGTTCTTTGTACGGGCTGTTTTTAACCGCGCAGGACAGGGCCTTTGTAAACGAAAACAGATACCCCGTGCTATCTGTTATACCTTCCCATGAGATGCCAAGCCTTTTCATTTTATTTCCTCCTCAATCGGAATAAATATCCGCTCCGAAAACATCCTGCTCTCCTCAACATAGACCTCGAACTCATACCCGTACGTGCGGTGATATCCACTATCGGGTAGCCACTCGTCATTTATGTATGCCCAGGTCCGGTGAATGGCATTTACAAAACCCGCATGTCCTGACACCGGGGTATCGAAAGCGGCATATAATCCCCCACCTATCTCCAGTGTCCGCGTACCACCCAAATCCCCCGTAGCCTCATCCGTCCGTATACCGATAAAATAGTCAATAGATTTATCGATATCATTCCAGATGCACACACCGTAATCCGCAACAGTCTTACCGCCCGACAAACGCATGGATAGCTTATGGGCGTTATACTTGTTCCAGAATTTCGGCGCATAAGCCTCGTCGCTGTCAAAGCCCGTCAGCGAAAATCCGTCGATATATATGATCTGCGGTGTAATCTGAAACGGCTTGCTTTCAAATACGTAGCGATCATATAACTTTAGGCTATTAGCTGCGGTCTTATATTCGCAGGGCAGTATATGGTGCTCAGCCTTGAATGCGCGTATGAAGTTCTCTTTAGAGTTAAAGCCGTAACGAAACGCGAGCTCCGATATGTGGGTTTTCCCTTCGCATATACGCTTTGATATCTCGGAAAGGCGGCGTTTTCGGATATAATCGGCGGGTGACAGGCGGACTACTTCTTTGAACACACGTTGGAAATGATACTGAGAATATCCGGCCGCCCCTGCGCATATCCCAAGGTCTATATCCGATGCCAGATTTTCCTCAATAAAATCTATAGCCCTCGCTATGTGTTCTTTATAATCCATACCCACCACCCGCCAAGAGTTTACATCCTATTCCCGATTGACGATTGATTAATCTTGCGAATTATTAAAGAGACTTTATTGTTTCGATGATGATAGCCGCGGCCTTATCGAGTTGCTCGTAGCTCAACGCATCAGATACCTGAACGCGGATACGTGCGGCACCCTCGGGTACGACCGGGAAACCAAAGCCGATCGCATACACACCCTTTTCCATCATACGGCGTGAGGCCTCAATCGCGATCTCGGTCTTGCCCACGATGATCGGTATGATCGCCGAATCCCCCTCGAGTGGGTTCAAGCCTCCGGCCTTTAACAGATTGCGCATATGATTGACCTTATCCATCAGCGACGAAACGATCTGCGGATGCTGTTCGAGGTATTCGAACGCCGCTATCGCTATACCGCAGAGTACCGGCGGCAATGAGTTTGAAAACAGATGCGGACGGGATTTTTGTATGAGATAGTCACATATATCCACGCTGGCCGCGATAAACCCACCGCCCGCTCCACCGAGCGCCTTACCCAGTGTACCCGATATGATATCCACCTCGGACGGGTCGATACCGTAGTATTCACAAGTTCCGCGTCCCGTTTTGCCTATTACGCCCGTGGCATGGGATTCGTCGACCATCAGTAATGCGTTATAACGCTTACATACATCTATGATCTCGGGCAGCTTTGCGATATCACCCTCCATCGAGAACACACCGTCCGTCACAACCAACACAGCCGCTTCATCTGGGTTCTCCGTACGCGCCTTCTTTAGTGCTTCCTCGAGCGATTGCATATCGCTGTGTTTGTATACAGCCTTGTTTACGCCTTTGCCTACCATCCTGCAGCCGTCTATGATGCTCGCGTGGTTCAGCTCATCCGATATAACCGTATCACCCGCCACGAGTAATGTCGGTATCACCGCTGTGTTCGCGGCCCAGCACGATGTATATGTGAGCGACGCCGGTTTGCCCAAAAAGCTCGCGATCTTTTGCTCGAGCGCGCGGTGTATGTCAAAGGTTCCGCATATGAACCTCACGCTGCTCGCACCCGCACCGTATTTTCCGAGTGCCTGCTGCCCGGCTTCGACGAGCTCGGGTTTGTTGGCCAGCCCTATGTAGTTATTCGAGCAGAGCATGATGCTCTCACCGTAGCCCTCTACATCCGACGAACCCTCGAGCGGCCCCTTTAAAAAACGCAGACCCTTATATGTGCCCGCCTCTTTGAGTTTCTGAATCTCCTGACTGTAGCGTGTAAATGCCATCAATATCACTCCCAGTTCAATATAACCTTACCCGACTTACCCGACGCCATTACCTCAAAACCCTGTTCGAAGTCATCAATATCGAACCTATGCGTTATGATGGGATTCAGATCAAAGCCCGACTGCACGATATTCGTCATCTTGTACCATGTCTCGAACATCTCACGTCCGTAGATCCCCTTGATCGTAAGCCCCCTGAACACAACCTTATCCCAGTCTATGACCGTGCCGGGTTCCTGTAAGCCCAACAGCGCGATCTTACCACCATTTCGGCAGTTGTCCACGATATCGTTAAACGCCCTGTGGTTGCCGGACATTTCAAGCCCGATATCAAAGCCCTCACGCATGTTCAGTTCCTTCATGACCGGCGCAAGCGGTTGCTTCATCGTGTTTACGGTGCGTATCTCCATACGCGTGGTCTGCGCGTTACAGAGCTTCTGCGCGAGCTCGAGCCGAAAATCATTTACATCCGTGAGCACAACATGACGCGCGCCCGCGTGTACGGCTACCGCCGCAGCCATGATGCCGATCGGACCCGCTCCGGTCACGAGCACGTCCTCGCCGAGGATATTGAACGAGAGCGCCGTGTGCACCGCGTTCCCGAACGGGTCAAAGATCGCAAAGAAATCCTCGGGTACATTGCTTGCACACTTCCAGACATTCACGGCCGGGACCGCGACATACTCGGCGAACGCGCCGTCGATCTGCACGCCTATCCCCTGCGTGTTTATGCACAGATGCCTGTTACCCGCGAGACAGTTCCTGCAGCGGTTACATACAACATGCCCCTCCGCCGATACCAGCTCACCGACCTCAAAATTCATAACATTAGTGCCGACCTCCGCGATCGTCCCGACAAATTCGTGCCCGATCGTCATCGGTACCTTTATCGTCTTCTGTGCCCAGTCGTTCCATTGATAGATATGGATGTCCGTGCCACATATCGCGGTCTTTCTGACCTTGATCAATACCTGATCCGGTCCTATCGTGGGCTTTTCGACATCCCGCATCCAGATACCGGGCTTGTCAAACGCCTTTACTAACGCCTTCATAAATGACCTCCCTTTAAAAATGACCCATTTCATTCCCAACATATTTATAACTTGCTACGCTTACCCGGCTGCGGACATAATCGCCCTGCATATTGAGCACGCCGAGTAGTGATCTGAGGCATCGACCTCTATACCGTCTCCCTTGGCAATCTCAATGAGCCTCCGCACCCCTCCGTCCAGCAGCGCCGCCGCGTATCTGTGGTCACGCGGTTCGTATCGTTCGATAATATCGAGGATATCGTCCTTGTAAACATTACCTATCGTAAACGAACAAATCACTACATCCCCGTTAGGGTTCAACGATATGCTGTGTGCATCGTCAAGAGGTTCTGTGTAGATCGCTTCGCCGCACATGAAATCGAGATCGACGGGCTTACGCTCGTAATATTCCGACAGATATTTAACCGCATTTCCTGCCGGAAAGATCACATTGCCGCTCGAGTGCGATATCCCGAGGTTATCAAAATACGCGAGCGCCTCCTTGGTCCTCCGGTTGTATTCATTCGGGTCATCGCTGGTTTTGACCCATGCCGGGTGCAGCCTGAAATTTCCAAAGCCCGCGTTTTTCACAGCCTCCGCAAACGGATATACATCCTCCGGCGGTATATGCTCTGCATGAAACACATCCACTGACAAAAGTATCGAATTCACACCGCTGTCCCTTAGTTCGCCTACAACCTTCTGTACCACCGTGCGATCCTTCGAAAAGTAGCCGTTCGTTATGATCGATCTGGACTTTATGCCCGCATCCCTTGCGGCGCTGTGTATCGCACAGACGACTTCCGGATACAGTAGCGGCTCACCTCCAAATGTCATCACGGACTTAATATCGTATTTCTCTGCACAAGCGGCCACAGCATGAGCTGCGGCCGTCTTGTCTATATGCAACCTCGGGGGCTTTAACTTATCCGCTGCCGAGCAATGCTTGCATTTGCTCGTACACGCGTTTGTAACTGCAAATTCTATCCTTTTGACCGTGATATATGGGTTCATTTTGGCTTTATCCTCCCATCGGGTACTACCCGCTATTCCGGCATCGTCCCCGTCACCGTTACCTCCGAGCGATTATGAAACAGCTGCTTGACCTTTATATCCGAAAAATGCTCGGACAGTGCCTCTACTCCCCTATCGATAATAGTCATGATTTTTTTGGGCTGCTCAGGCAGCTTGAATGTCATGATCAACCGGCCTATGCGCATAACCTGCGCGTATTTGCATACTATCCCAACGGATTCCATTACATCCATACGCATATCATTTACAAGCACGACATTACGTTTTTTTTGTATTGGCGCCCGACGATCCTTTTCAGTCTGTATCCGAAGCAAGTATTCCTGGGCGGTTTCTTGCATATGGCGTATCCCATTGTGAGCCTTTAACCTCTTGTCGAGGTTTGCAGGATCCACGGCATGTACATTCAATCCGTTTAACGCCAATATTCTACTCCAACCCCCGGGCGCGGCTCCGAGGTCTATCGCCCCCCTATAACCGTCCAGATCCAGTCCGAACACCTCTATAGCCTCGAGCAGCTTAAACTCGGCCCTACTGATACGCTCGTCGGAGTTTTGATATCTACGCATACCCCCGGCCCACGCACTCAAGTTATCCTTCGGGTCGGACACGCCCGTGTATGCGATCTTCTTACCGCCTTCTTGCCCTTCTGTACGCTTTTCGGCCTGCACTACCACGGACACGATCATCTCGGGGTCCTTTACATCCTCCGTATAGCCCTCTGCCGATATCCGCTCCGCTATCATACGCGCGGTGTCGGTCTTATTCGGTGCATTCGGCGATTCGTCATATACACGCACCTGCACCGAAAAGCGTTTTATCCCAGCCTCTCGCAATACCGCAAGCGCGTTCTGCGCTATCCCCGAAACCCCATCTGCTTCCGATATCTCCGTGGTGTATTGCAATGGGAAAATATGCCTCAGAAATACCGCCTGTTGAAGCCTCTCGGCACAGACCTTGATATCAGCGTCCGGTACGGATGTTATTCCTACCCCACGTTTTATCCAAGATTCCATGCTCGATCCGGGCAATAATGCGGCGATCTCCTTTTGGCATAGCTCCCACATATCGTCGTCGCATGTAAATACAAGCCTCAACGCGCTAATCCTTCCTTCTCCATGTAATCCGTAAAGCGTGCGAAGTATGTGTTCGTGTTCTTTACATGGCATGTGCAACGGCAATCGCACACAGCGGACGCGTTTTTACTGTCTGCGGCTTTATCCCCCGAGCATGCTCGCTCTGTGGATGTGACATCCGTAAAGCTTGCCTCCGCAGTTGCCATACGCTTGCTGCCCCCGGCAGCCTTTACCAATTCTATTATGATCTCGATATTTGTAATGCCGCTCACGGGTTTTACCACAGGCTGAGCATTGATCTGTTTGCCCACCGTGTTTATTACCGTGCCACCGCTCTCCCAGAGCAGCGATCCCGGCAGAACGATCTGCGCCTTTTGCGCGGTGTCTGTCATGATAACATCCTGCACAGCCAAGAATTCCAATCCGTCAAACGCAACATCTGACGGATCCTCACCGAATACTATAAGCCCCTTGATCTGCCCCTGCGCCATTAATGACTTGAGTTCGTGTGCGTCGGTATTAATCCCGAGCTTGCGCAAGCCATAGCTGTTTACATTAGCCTTGAGCTGGATGATACCGTTACGCGGACCGCCCAGATGGTTCGTCTGCTTCGCGGTCTCGACGAGCATGTGTTCAAGCTCTGCACCCACATTCTGCTGCTCATAGATGATCACGGCCTTCTTGGCCTTTTCCAATATCGCTGCAGCCTCATTGACACCGTTCTCGCTTCGTTCAAGCCTCTTTGTCGCTAAACGTACCAAGCGGTCGTTCTTACCCATGTACAATAACGTTGCACCGTTTTCGGTTGCCTTTCTAATACTTTGCACGGCCATACCACAGCTATCTGAAAATTCTCCGACAGCCAAAACGACATCCGTACGCTCGAGCTGCTCAAAGTCCGTCGTACTCATATTATCGCCGCCACCGTTCAGGCAATACACCTGTTCGATGCCCGTAAGGATTGCAAATTGCTTGATCGCATTGATCTCCTGATTGCTGTATCTATCCGAAACGGATATCGCTACCGCTTCAGCACCATGACGCGCCTTGATGCCCTGTATCTTCTTATAAGTATTTATACACGCGTCGTATAGGCTCGTCTCTGTCAGGCTCTTGTCTATCGACTGGTACGCGGATTTTATGCGCTGTGCATCGTTCAACACCGTAAAGCCGAAGCGTCCGTTTACGCAGAGTTCACCCTGTGAGCGCAACAGCATGGAGCCCTTTGACGTAACCTCGGTCTTACAACCCATACCGCAGAACATACACACATTCTCTGTCTTTATTTCTGAGACGGGAACGGTTTTAGTGATCTTCAAACGCTCTTGCAACGCTCCGGTCGGGCACATTTGTACACATTGTCCACAGGATATGCAGTCGGTCTTTGTGATCTCGTTTTCAAGCGCAGGCTTTACATATGTATCGAAACCCCTATCCACGAGCCCGACCGCCTCTACACCCATTACCTCTTCGCAAACCCTAACACATAGTCCGCAGAGTATGCATTTGTCCGGGTTGCGCAGGAAGAACGGATTACTCAGATCGGGTGCGGAGCTATGCTTTCCACCGGCATATATATCGGTCTTTGCGCCATACACATTCGCGTAACGTATCAATTTACATTCGTAATAATCTCCGCATCCGCATTCGAGGCAACGCTTAGCCTCTTTACGAGCCTCCTCGGCTGTATATCCGTTGGTAACCTCAGAGAAGTTCTCCTTGCGAACCCCCTTCGGCAGGTGATGCTGCTTCACACGATTTATTTTTTCCCTATTCTCAAAATCAGCCTCCGTGAGCTGTCTTTGTACAAGTATGTCATAGTCCGGATAAGCCGCCGGCCTCTCGATACCGGCCTGTATGCGCAGATCTATCGCCTTTACAGCCTTCCATGCCTCGGCTATGGCCTCTACAGCTATGCCGGCGCCCTTATTCGTCGCGTCGCCTATCGCAAATACATTACCGAGGTTCGTCTCGAAGCTGCGTTCGCTGGCCTCTATCGTCATGCGCTTAGTGAGCTTTATATCCTCAAAGCCATTGGGTTCGAAGCTCTGCCCGATCGCCATGATCACCGTGTCGACCTCCAAGAGCTCCTGCATACCGTTTATCGGCACAGGTGAACGTCGCCCGCTCTGATCCGGCTCGCCGAGCTCCATGCATTGAAGCCTCATACCCGTGACCTTGCCACCGGTCGAGATAATCTCGGTCGGGTTCACGAGATACATAAACGTTACGCCCTCTTCCTCGGCCTCGGCGATCTCGATGGCTTCGGCGGGCATCTCGTTCTTTGTGCGGCGATAGATGTTATACACAACATCCGCACCCATACGTACAGCGGTTCGGCATGCATCCATCGCGGTATTACCACCACCCACGATTGCGACCTTCTTGCCCATGGTAAACGGCTCGTTGTTTGAGACCGCGCGCAGGAAATCAATACCTCCGATAACACCATTTGCGTCCTCGCCCTTACAGCCGAGCTTCGAGCTCTTCCATGCGCCCGTCGCTATAATCACCGCATCAAACACATCTCTTAACTCTTGCAAGCTGATGTCCTTACCTACCGCGGTGTTGCATACAACCTTTATTCCCGTCTCTGTCAGGAATTTTATCTCCTCGTCCAAAACACGCTTGGGCAGACGATATTCAGGTATGCCGTAACGTAACATACCCCCGGCCTTTGGCATCGCCTCGATGATCGTGACCTCATATCCCTTCAGTCTCAGGAAATACGCAGCCGACAACCCACCGGGCCCGGCACCGATCACGCACACGCGCTTGGGCGCAGTCGATAATTGTTGCGCGGCGCCCGCCGTTTCTATCCTCGTCTTTATCTCTTCGAGTAACGCCTGTTTGCTGTTGCCCGTGCCGTTACCGCCGTCAAACGTCACAGCTTCCGATGCATAACGCTTGAGCGCGGCTATATTGATCGGATCCTCAACGAGCTTACGACGGCATTCCTTTTCACATGGATGCGGACAGACGCGTCCTATAGAACCAGGCAGCGGTATCCGCTCCAAGATCAGCTTTAGCGCCTCGTAGTCCTCACCGTTTGCGATAAGGCCTACATATCCCTGACAGTCTGTCTGAGCCGGGCACGCAGTCGCACACGGAGGTCTGCAGTCACCCTTGTGATCCGATAACAACAGCTCGAGCGCGGTACGCCTCGATGCGCGAATGCGTTCGCTATCCGTTCTTATGATCATACCCTCGGACACAAACGTTGAGCACGCCCTCAAAAGCCTCGGGCTCTGATCGGTCTCCACCACGCATAAGCCGCAAGAGCCATATATTTTTACACGTTCATCCTCACAGAGCGTCGGTATCTCTATCCCATGTTCCCGCGCGACGGCTAATATCGTCTGATCCTCGCGCGCTGTGTATTCCTTGCCGTTTATATTGATATGTAACACGATTTTCCTCCCCTTTACCGCGTGTATATAGCGCTGAATTTGCAGCTGCTCTTACATGCGCCGCATTTGATACAGGCCTCTGTGTCTATGCTGTGCGCGTGTTTGACCTCGCCCGTTATAGCGGCTACCGGACACTTGCGCTTGCAGAGCGTGCAGCCCGTGCATTTCTCAGCGTCTATATGGTATGTCATAAGCTGTTGGCATTGCCCGGCCGGGCAGCGCTTGTTCTTTATATGCTCTTCGTATTCGTGCCGGAAATACTTTATCGTCGTGAGCACCGGGTTCGGCGCAGTCTGCCCGAGTCCGCAGAGCGCTCCCTCTTTTATTTGATTGCCGAGCTCTAATAACCTCTCGATATCCCCGTCACGACCATCGCCGTTTGTGATACGGTTCAACATCTCGAGCATGCGCTTTGTGCCTATACGGCAGTGTATGCATTTGCCGCAGCTTTCCTTGCAGGTGAAGTCCAGGAAGAACCGGGCCATGTCCACCATGCAGGTATCCTCGTCCATGACGACCATACCACCCGATCCCATAATCGCACCGGTCGCGGCCAAGGTCTTATAATCAATTATGGTCTCAATCAATTCGGCCGGTATACAACCGCCCGAGGGACCGCCCATCTGTACGGCCTTGAACGCCTTGCCGTCCTTTATACCGCCGCCGATCTCGTATATGACCTCTTTGATAGTCGAACCCATCGGTATCTCAACGAGCCCGCCTTTTTTGATCTTACCCGTCAGCGCGAACACCTTTGTGCCCTTGCTGTGCTCGGTGCCGAGAGCAGCGAATGCCGCTCCACCCTCATTTATGATAAACGGTATATTCGCGTAGGTTTCAACGTTATTTATATTGGTTGGGTTCTGGAAATATCCCTTCTGTGCCGGAAACGGAGGCTTCAGCCTCGGCATACCGCGCTCACCCTCGACCGATGCGATCAACGCGGTCTCCTCGCCGCATACAAACGCACCGGCCCCGGCCTTTATCCTCAGGTCAAACGAAAAGCCCGAGCCTAAGATGTTTTCACCGAGATATCCAGCCTTTTGCGCCTGCTCGATTGCATTTTCGAGCCTCGTCACAGCCAGTGGATATTCCGCGCGCACATAGACGATACCGTATCTCGCACCGACCGCATACGCACCTATTAACATGCCCTCGATGAGCCTGTGCGGGTCACCCTCGATGACCGCTCTATCCATAAACGCTCCCGGGTCTCCCTCGTCCGCGTTACATATCATATACTTCGCACCGTCTTTATCGACCCTTGAGGCACGCGCGGCGTTCCATTTAAACCATGTCGGGAATCCCGCGCCGCCACGTCCCCCGAGGCCCGATATCTTGACCTCTTCGATAACAGCCTCAGGTGTCATCTGCTGTATGCTCTTTTGTATCGCTGTATATCCGCCGGAAGCTATGTATTCGTCTATCGATTCGGGGTTTATATACCCGCAATTCTTTAACGCTATGCGATACTGCTTATGCAAAATATCCAAGTCCTCTTGAGATATGGCCCATTCTGTGGCCGTGTTTGTTTCACCGGCGGCGAACTTCGCGATCTCAGTCGCACCGTTCTCATTTACCTGCACAAATATAAACTCCGCTCCGTCAGCATCCTTGCATACGACGATCGGCTCCAGGTAACACATACCGATGCATCCGACAGGTTTTACATTTGCATTGTTTCCCAAGACCTGCTCGATATGCTCCTGTACCTTGTTTGCACCCGCGGCGATACCGCAGCTGCCCTTCCCTACCAATATATCCATCACAACCGTTTTACCCATGCTTTCCCCTCCGAATAAAGCCTATTGTTTTGATTTAATATCCCGGACAATCTCCTTCGCCTTTTCCGGTGTCAACAGCCCGTAGGCCTCGCCGTTTATCATCATGACCGGTGACAGACTACAGCAGCCCAGGCATGCGACATTCTCCACCGTGAACAATCCATCCTCGGTTGTCTCACCCTCTTCGATACCGAGCTCCTCGAGTATCGCGGCCTCTATTCCCTTTGAGCCGTTTACATGGCAGGCAGTACCCTGGCAGAGCATCACCATAAATTTACCGGCCTTATTTAGTCTAAACTGCGTGTAAAACGACACAACACCCATAATCCTCGCGGGCTTTATCCCTGTCCTCTCGGAGATGTGTACGATCAATTCCTTCGGCAGATATCCGTAGATCTCCTGCGCCTTTTGCAAGATCGTAATCAGGCTCCCCTTCTCGTCCTTGTACCGTTCCAGTACCGGCTCCATTTCATGAAAAGCATTAATGGTCATTTATCTATGTCCTCCTTAAACAAAATACATCCTGTTGTACTCGCCGTTTTGCGCGATCAATTCGTCATGTCTGCCGCTCTCGGCCACGCGCCCATCCTTCAATACGATGATACGATCCGCGTCCTTTATCGTCGTGAGCCTGTGCGCTATCACGATCGAGGTCTTACCGTTCATGAGCTGCTTGAACGCACTCTGCACAGCCTCTTCGGTCTCCCGGTCTATGTAACTCGTAGCCTCGTCCAGGATCACAAGCGGTGGTGCACTCAGAAGCACACGCGTCACACATAGCAGCTGCTTTTCTCCGGCAGATAGGCTACAGTCCTCACCGATCACGGTATCGTATCCGTGCTCGAGCCGCTCGATGAAGTTATGTGCCGAACAGGCCTTGGCGGCCTGCTCTATCTGCGCATCGGTCGTATCAGGCTTACCGAACGAGATGTTCTCTTTAACCGTGCCGCTAAACAGCCATGTGTTCTGCAACACCATCCCGAAGCATTTGCGCACACTCTGCTCCGAATATCGATCTATGCGCTGATCGTCCAAACAAATCACACCACTGTCCGGCTCGTAGAAACGCATCAGTAGGTTTATAAGTGTGGTCTTGCCGGAGCCCGTGGGCCCCACAATGGCCGTAATACCCCCGGCCTCGGCTGTGAAGCTCACATCCGTGAGAACGCGCTTTGACGGATATGAAAAGCTTACATTTGCGATCTCGACCTTGCCCGATGCGGGCACTATATTGGGCAGACTTGTATTATTGTCTGTTGAGATCTGTAAAAACTCTGTTATCCGTTCCGCGGAGGCCAGCGCTGTCTGCACCGTAACGGATAGACCCGTTATCTCGTTGATCGGTCTGCCAAACACGACCGCATATGCCAGAAACGCCGATATGCCACCGGGCGTGAGCAAGCCAAATCCCACTGCGAAGAATCCAACCGCTATATAAGTCACACTGTTTACAAAGCGCGTACAGGGATTTACAAGTGATGAAAAGAACTGCGCCCTCTGCGCGGTATCCCGATAGGTCTCGCTCTTTCGAACGAGCTCGTCCGTTCGAAAGTGATTGTATGCGATATTTTGTTTTATACCTTGCAGGCTGTCCGTCAAAAACCCACTCATAGAGCCGAGTCTGTTCGAGCTTTCGGTGAAATACTTGTGTGTGTTCTTTACAATGAACCCGGATATAAAAATAGACAGCGGTGTCAGCGCAAGTACCGCGAGGCTCAGAAATAGATTGAGCCTTACCATAAACACAAATGTTACGACGATCAACGCAAGCCCCGAGAACAGCTTTTCAAAGAATTGAAATATACCGTCTCCTATGTATTCGCAGTCGTTTGTAAGGCGGCTCTGCAGATCACCCTTTTTATAGGTGTCTGTTTGCGCAACAGACATGTTCTCAAGCTTTTTGAGTGCGTCTATCCGTAGATCACAGGTTATCCCAGACGCCAGATATGCCGACAGTGCGCTCACCGCATATGCACCAACCGCACCCACCGCAACAAATACCCCGATGCCGACAAGGTCGTTGATCATATCACCGAAGGTATTACAACCGTCTATAATTGCACCTATCATAGCCGGCACGAACGCTGCCGAGACATTACTTACGATAGCGGCGAGCATGATCAGGATTGCATATCCAAGATATGGTTTGATGTACGGCTTCAAATAGTTGCTCATATCCTATCACCGTCCAGACTACCGTTCTTGATCGTTACTATCCGATCGCAGCGAGATAATGCATGCTCCCTCTGGGATACGACGATCTTGATTATGTTTTTTAGATCAATCGCGTCCAATATCCTCGCTTCGGTGATATTATCGAGCTGTGCCGTGCAGTCATCGAGTATCAGCAGATCAGGCTTTCCGGCGAGAGCACGCGCTATCGCTAAACGTTGCTTCTGTCCGCCCGAGAGATCATTGTTGATTATGGACTTGTATCCGTCTTTGAGCTTTAATATAAACTCATCGGCCTGTGCGGCGATCGCAGCCGAGTGGACCTCCTCTTCACTCAGTCCGCGTCCCATGTCGATGTTGTCATATACGCTCATGTTATACACGGTTGGTATCTGCGGGACGATCGCTATTGCTTTTCGGAGACTATGTATGTCGTATAACCTTGTATCGATGCCGTTGATTTTTATCTGTCCGCTAATCGGCTCGTAATATCTACCGAGCAGTAACAATAACGTGGATTTACCCGATCCCGTTGCCCCTCTTAAGCCGATCGTCTCACCGCGTCGCAAGCTTAGTGACACATCCTTAAATACGGGGTTCGTATAATAGCCAAAGCTTACACACTCGATATCTATGGTTTCTATCGTTGCCAGCTGCTTCAATTCCGCTGTTGCTTCAATATCTTCAAATCTCTCGCCGCGTACCGCCGTTCCATCCCCTACCCCGGCCAGCACACTATTAATACGTCCGCTGCTGACCAGTGCCTTTGACAGCACGGGCAACAATCCCGAGAACACAATCAACGCAAGCATGATCTGTGTCAGATAACCCGTGCAAGCAATGATCTCACCCCTCGTGAGCGTTCCGGCTGAGATATATCTTATACCGCCCCTTACCATGAATACGATGGCAATATTTACTATCAATGTCGTGACCGGATTGGAGAGTGCCGATAATAAGTTGATCTTCATATATTCGTTTTTGTATGCACGTGCCTTGGCCGTGAAACGCTTTCTCATATCCTCCGCGCGGTTGAACGCACGAATGACCTTTATACCCGAGATATATTCCGATACAAAGCCGGACAACGCATCAAGCGTCCGCTGCAACACCGAGTACATCGGCAATGTAAACCTCGTCAGTGTATATACAACCGCTATAAACACCGGAACAGCGATCGCAAGTATCATCCAGAACTCCCACTTGATCAACAATATCATCACGATCGAGCATATGATAATAAACGGCACACGCGACAACAGGCGTATCGCAAGTGCGAGCCCATAAGCAGCCGCATTTACATCGTTTGTCATCAGTACCGATAGAAACGCAGGGCTGTATCTGTCTGCATCCGAATATGTAAAGCGTCCTATTTTATGGTATAGGGCTTTTCGAAGTGTATCTCCAAAACCGACCGAAGCCTTTGCGGCCATATACTGGCACACAACCGCACAACCAAGCCCCAGCACGACATCAACACCGAGTAACATTCCCAGCCGTTTGTCCCCAGTGTCTATGAGCTTTGCCATTATAAACGGCATAAGCATCTCGAGTACGGCCTCTATGAGCTTAAATAAAGGCCCTACAATGATTTGTCTCATGTAAGGCCCCAAATACTTTCTGGTCATTGAGCCATTTCCCCTAACAGTGCAATTATAACACAAGTTCAAGGAATGGTTCAAAAAATCCTGTTATCTTTATTAGCAATCTTATACATCTCTTCCAATGTCACAAAGGTGATGCCATCCTTCATTAGTTCCGGGCCTTTCGTGGCCAAAACCTCAGCCATCGGCATACCACCCCACGGCCCCACATGCCCTATCGCTACCGCATAACCGTTCTTCTTAGCGACCTCGGCTGCCTGCATTAGGTTCTTTATGATCTTTGACTTATCCTTTGTGCCGTCCAAAAACACGTCACGCTTTAGAAACTTCACATTGTTCTTTTCCGCCTGCTCTTTTACAACCGTCTTCGGTGTCGTGACTGAATCCAAAAGGATCAGGTTGCGTTCCTTTGCAACCTTGCAGACTATATCCATAATATGGGCATTACGTGTGATCGTAGAACCCATATGATTGTTTATACCCTTTGCGTATTTCAATTCATCGAGCGCATCGTTCAAGCGCTTTTCAGTTTCCTCGTCCGTTAATGCGGTCGTCAGAGCAACCTTGCCTACCCAAGACAACTTACCTGTATCGGACTGCATCGGCATATGCAAAATGACACCCTTACCCGCACGGTGAAAATCTTCCGCATCCTTTGCGGACGATGGCAATCCCGGCATCACCGCAGCGGTTATAGGAAATGGCAGGTTCAACATTTCCTGCGAGCCCGCCGAATTGTTACCGAAGTCATCTATCACTATCGCCAAATACGCCTTATCTCGCTTTGTGGATTCCTCGTCGAGCGATCCGGCAAAGCAGTTTACTATCGATATGTTCAAGGCAATAACTACAGCCAACAAAATATAAATCTTCTTGTTCATATCGCACCTCCGCTGTTTATGTTGCGCAAAAAAGCCCATCCGCATACATATCCATTAGGATATAGCAGATGGGCTTTATATTATTAATTATATTATTGCATACGGTTTTGATCGTCGTCCTTTGATTTATTTGAGCGTGTGAGGAAATAAATACCTAATACCAATATAAAACCAGGTAGTAACAGCGACTTAAATGCGCTCATAAATCTAAAGCCAAACAAGCTGACTAAAAACGAATTAACGCCCGATACCAAAATCGGAAATACAGCAAACATGCAAAACAAAACAACCAAGAACTTATTACGAGCAACAAACGATGTAACATCGTCTATAGTGTCAGGCACATCAAAGCCCGCATTAATGCGTCGGCGGATTGAGAACGCATCAAACACAGTGGTTATCCACAATATCGCAATCATCATTCCAAATATCGACTGATTAAACACCGATGCCAGATATGTCAAACAGAAGAACGCAGTCAACGTGAACAAACCACGCTTTATAAGCCCCTCAAACATATAGGTGATACCTGGCGGTAAAAAAGAGAACATAAACAACAAGCCCCAGCTGACATTACGCCTCGGTATAGGCCTTGGCCCCGACGGCATCGGTAACGGTGGTGGCACCGGTATACCGGACGACGACATCGGCGGCGGTGTCGGAATACTTGACATCGGCGGAGCCGCTGCACCCGGCGTAGGCATGCGTTGGCTCTCAACCGTCTTTGACAGACAATTTCCACAGTATATACGCCCACTCAATTCCAGCGAGCAGGTATCACAGAGCCATTCTCCACAAACAGAGCATGTGTTTGTGCCGTGTGTAGTGGTATGCGTTTTACAGTACATAAACTTCCCTACTTTCGATTAGATTTTCTTGAACAGATATACGGAAGCAGTATGGCCGCAGTTTA
>CAZUNC010000021.1:0-20451 GCA_964621475.1 uncultured Defluviitaleaceae bacterium
TTTCCGAACAATAACAAACCGGAGGAAAAGGACAATACTGATGAAAATAAATAGGCTGTTCATGTTTTTGGTTATCTGCGGCTTATTATGTGTGTTCACGGTTAATACCGCGTATGCGGCCAATATACCTATCCCCTCTGTCAATGTAAGTCTAAACGGTACGGATGACCCACAGCAGGTTGTTTCGACGCTGCAGATATTTTTCCTGATCAGCATCATTACATTGGCACCGTCGCTGTTGGTTATGCTGACGAGCTTTACACGCTTTATCATGTCACTGCACTTTTTACGTGCGGCTCTGGGCACCCAACAGATGCCTCCAAACCAAGTACTTATCGGTCTTGCGTTATTTATGACGTTATTTGTAATGGGACCGACGTTCACACGCATAAACGATGAGGCGATTAAGCCATATTCAGCAGGTACTTTATCGCAGCGCCAGGCATATGAGGCGGGTATGCAGCCTCTGCGTGAGTTTATGGATTCACAGGCAGAGGATCGTGATATAGCATTGTTTGCGGAGCTTGCTAATTACACATATGTAGAGGGCGAACAGGTGCCGGATAGGGTGCTGATACCCGCGTTTATAATCGGCGAGCTTACAAAGGGTTTCAAGATAGGTTTCTTGATTTATTTGCCGTTTATCGTTATCGACATGGTTGTGGCATCCGTGCTAATGGCTATGGGTATGATGATGTTGCCACCGGCTATGATCTCTATGCCGTTTAAGATTATGTTATTTATAATGGGCGGCGGCTGGTCGCTATTTATTGAGACGGTAGTAAGAACCTTCAGATAACTTACTCCATACTAAAGGGGTTGATTGAATGACACAGGGAGACGTAATCGACTTGATCAGGGACGGACTGTTCACAATCGTTACCTGTTCTGCGCCTCCGCTTCTAATGGGGCTTGCGGTTGGTGTACTCGTTAGTATCTTTCAGACTGTAACATCCATTCAGGAACCTACGCTTGCGTTTATACCAAAGATAGTGGCGGTGTTGCTGTCTCTGGTCATATTCGGTTCGTTTATATTAACGACATTGACTGATTATGTGCAACGCCTATACGCAAGCATTCCTATGATGCTGATACCAAAGTAATGAATGCATTACCACTCATTGAATTTTATAACAGTATAGATGTCTTATTACTGATATTTATTCGCTTTCTTGCTTTTACTATTATATTTCCGGTATTTTCCGGACAAAATTTTAGTACCACACTACGCATGGGGTTCTCTATAGGCTTTGCGATCTTGGTTTATACGTCCGGGGTCGTTGGGACGGTCACATATACTAACTCACTGCCCGGATATGTGTATTTACTCGCTTTAGAATTCATTGTAGGCTTTTTGATAGGCTTTGTCGTTTATCTAGTGTTTAATGTCGTCTACTTTGCGGGTCAGCTCATCGACTTTCAAATCGGTCTGTCGATGGTTAATATCTTGGACCCGTTTACCCAGATGCAGGTCCCGGTCGTCGGAAATCTATACTATTTTGTTATATCCGTGCTGCTCGTGCAAACCGGCGGGCTGAATGCATTCATTACAGCGGTATACCTCTCGTTTGAAAAGCTGCCTATAGGCAGTGCAAATATATTGGGCAACCCTGGGTTGGCATGGAATATATTACAGCTATTGGCTGTTTTTATCGTATCGGCGGTGCGTATGGCGTTGCCGGTTGTTGGTTCTATACTGGTTATCGATGTATCGATGGGCTTACTCGTGAAGGCTGTTCCGAATATGAATGTATTTGTAGTAGGTATGCCCATCAAACTCCTCGCGGGCCTTATACTTATGGTTATCCTGACCCCGCTGCTATCATCGGTCTACACCATGACCTTTGATGAAGGATATCAAGCTGTTGTCAATATCGTGAGAGGAATGTCTCCATGACCCTCCTTAAGATAAACCTCTTTTTCTTCGACGAAGGCGAAAAAACCGAAAAGGCGACACCCAAAAAGCGTTCAAAGGCACGTGAAGAAGGCCAGGTTGTAAAGAGCCCTGATGTCACGACGGTTGCCTTGTTTTTGGGTGTCTTTTTTGTGCTCAAAATCAATGCGTTCTCGATGTATCAGAAGCTTATCAGCGTATTTGATTACAGTTTTAGATTGATAGCGGACTTTGATAAATTGTTTGATGTAGATTATATCTCACACCTGGTCACATATCTGTTTATGCAATCACTGCTCATTGCTATGCCTGTGATGCTTGCTTCCATGGGCTTTGGGCTATTGGCAAATCTTATGCAGGTGGGCTGGCATATAACCACAAAGCCGTTGATGCCAAAGCTTTCAAAACTGAATCCGATCAGTGGCTTCAAGCGCTTGTTTAAGGTACAGGCGTTAGTGGACTTGGGTAAGTCGCTCGTAAAATTCGGGATTATCATCATGGTTATCTACGGTATCGTAAAAAAGGAACTCAACATGATATTCATGTTGATGGATATGGACTTTTTACAGGCCATATTCTATCTCGCAAACTTGGTCGTGAGCGTAGCGATGGGCGTGGGCATGTGGTTTGTGTTCGTGGCAGCGCTTGACTTTGGTTATACGTATCTTAAGCACGAAAAGGATTTGCGGATGTCAAAGCACGAGATAAAGGAAGAAATGAAGCAGTCTGAGGGTAATCCGGAGATCAAAGGCCGTATCAAAAGCAAGATGCGTGAGATCTCGATGCGGCGTATGATGCAGTCCGTACCGCAAGCCGATGTGGTCATCACAAACCCGACCCATTTTGCGGTAGCGTTAAAATATGACCGGATGGCCGGTGTCGCACCGCTTGTAGTGGCAAAGGGCGCAGACTTTATGGCCAAACGCATAAAGGATAAGGCAAAGGAAAGCGGTGTTGAGATCGTGGAAAACAAAGATCTCGCGAGAACCTTGTACGCAACGGTTGATATCGGTAGGGAGATCCCACCGGAGCTTTATCAGGCTGTAGCAGAGATTTTGGCATTTGTATATAGATTAAAAAACAAAGTATCATAAGAATTATTCATAGCAAAAATGCCGGATTTGATGTATTATATTGAACAAGTGACAAATCTGCACTGTGAGGGATTAAATGAAATACAGAGAAGCTGCAATAGGCGCATTTATCATTGCCGTCATATTTTTTATAATCTTTCCGCTGCCGACATTTTTAATAGACTTTCTATTGATGTTAAATGTGTCGCTCGCGATAATTATCATGCTTAACGCGTTGTATTCAAAGGAACCGTTGGATATGTCATTGTTTCCGACGATCCTGCTTGTTACTACGCTGTTACGTCTATCGTTGAACGTCTCGACGACGCGTATGATTCTGCTCAAGGGTTATGCGGGTGAGGTCATAAACACGTTCGGCGGCTTTGTCGCGGGCGGTAACCTTGTCGTCGGTGCGATTATCTTTGTTATCATCGTACTCGTAAACTTCATGGTCATCACAAAGGGTTCTGAGCGTGTCGCTGAGGTAACGGCGCGTTTTACACTCGACGCGATGCCCGGTAAGCAGATGGCCATAGACGCTGACTTGAACTCGGGCCTAATCGATGAGGAACAAGCGAAGAATCGGCGCAAGAAGATACAAGATGAATCGAATTTCTACGGCGCTATGGACGGTGCGAGTAAGTTTGTAAAAGGTGACGCAATAGCGGGTATTTTAATCACGTTTATAAACATCATTGGTGGTATTGTCTTAGGTTCAACCGGTATGGCCACAGGTACAAAGCTTGGGATAGGTCAAGCCGCGCAGCTCTATACAATAATGACAATCGGTGACGGTTTGGTCAGCTCAATCCCGTCGCTGTTGATATCTGTCGCGACAGGTCTGTTGGTCACGAAGGCTACGAGCGAAACCGAGATCTCGTTTACTGTTGTCAAGCAATTGTTCAGCCATCCGCTTGTTATTGCTATAACGGGCACAGTCATTGCGCTTCTCGGTATTTTTACTCCGATGCCCAAATTGGTATTTATTCCGTTCGGTATTTTTCTCGTGGTCTTTTCGTTCATGATGAAGAAGAAGCTCGAGGTTGCATCTATTCAAACGGAAATCACTGAGGGTGATGATGAGGTCTCTGAGATCAAGCGGCACGAGAATGTTGTTTCGTTGCTTGATGTCGACCCGATATTGTTGCAGTTTGGTTATGGATTGATCCCGCTTGTAGATACCGCACAGGGTGGCGACCTGCTGGATCGCGTGGTTATGATCAGGCGTCAGATAGCTATAGAGCTCGGTGCAGTAGTACCTGTTATACGTGTGCGTGACTATATAAAACTCGCGCCTAACCAATATAAGATATTAATAAAAGGTGTGGAGGTCGCAAAGGGCGATATCATGTTCGACCACTACATGGCCATGAACCCGGGTTATGTCGATGAGGAAATCGACGGTATCGAGACAGTCGAGCCGTTCTTGGGTTTGCCCGCACTCTGGATATCGGAGGCGCAGCGTGAACGTGCCGAAGCGCTTGGATATACGGTCGTGGATCCTACAGCCATCATTGCGACACATTTAACCGAGGTCATAAGAGGGTATCTGCATGAATTGCTGTCCCGTCAGGATGTACAGAAGCTGATCGATCATGTCAAGGAGACGCATCCGGTGCTTGTGGAGGAGTTGATACCAAAACTTTTGAGTATCGGCGATCTGCAGAAGGTTCTTGCGAACCTACTCAAGGAAGGTATCTCGATCAGGGATCTTGTGACGATCATGGAGACGCTTGCAGACTACGCTCATATGACGAGGGACACGGATATGCTCACCGAATATGTCAGGCAGGTATTGCGTCGCGCCATTTCAAAGAAATACTTCGATTCGGATTCCAACGCGGTCATTACACTTGATCCGGAATTGGAGCAGCAGATCATGAATAATGTACAGCAGACTGAGCAGGGGTCATATCTTGCACTGGATCCCGGGACGACACAACGCATATTCGACAATCTAAATTCCGAGGTACTAAAGCTCACCTCGATGGGTAAGCTACCGATCATATTAACCTCGCCGATAGTCAGACTGTATTTCAAGCGCTTGGTTGAGCAGGCGATACCGGATCTCATTGTGTTGAGCTATAACGAGTTAGACCCGTCTACCGAGATACAATCCGTGGGGATGGTGAGTGTGGCTTGAAGATAAAAAGATATGAAGGGCATACTGAGCAGGAAGCGTTAAATAAAGTAAAAGAAGAGCTCGGACTCGACGCGTTGATATTAAATATCAAGAAGACGCAGCCGCATGGTTTGTTTGCGTTCTTGCGAAAGCCTGTGGTCGAGGTCACTGCGGCATATGACGAGAGTGCAAAGACGAAAGAAAAGACGGACGAGCATGTAGCGCCCGCTGTACCGGCTCCGGCTAAAGCAGCCGTACCGGTGCCCGTGAAGTCAGTACCTGTGAAAGCAGTACCCAAGGCGGATTTTTCGTCGGTCATAAGCGAAGCTAAGATTTCGGATGCGTTACAGGATGTCAGGCAGGTAGAGCTGCAGCCAATTGACGACATCAAGCCTGCCGCGGAGTACAAGCCCTCAAAGGATGACTTCATTGCATCATTGGATCGGCATGACGAAAAACTCGGGGATGAGAAGCAGAAGAAGATCCATGAGCTTGAGTCAAAGCTGACAACGACAGAGGAATTGCTAAAGAAGCTGTTAAATAAGCTTAAGATCGCGGAGCAGTCGAGCATGCTCGCGGGTACGCGCAAATACGACAACAGCATCATACAAATTTTTTATGAAACACTACTGAGTCAAGGTGTAAAACCTAATATCGCCGAGAAGGTGCTTGAGGACGTAAACGCGATTGATGAGGCAGAAAAAATAGATATAGCGTTAGTAGTAAGAATCGTTTATAATACAATTATCAATATTATCGGCATCCCTGAGCCTATAGAGCTTAATGACGATAAGTACGTTGTATTTATGGGGCCGACCGGTGTAGGTAAAACCACGACTATAGCAAAGCTCGTTTCGAGCATGGTGCTGTCATACAATCTTCGCATGGGACTGATAACAGCGGATACGTACAGGATCGCGGCTGTCGAACAGTTGAGGACATATGCGGAGATCTTGGGCGTGGATGTATCTGTCGTCTATGACAAGAACGATATGAAGGACATTGTAGCGCGGGACAAGGGAAAGTATGATGTGACGTTTGTAGATACTGCGGGTCGCTCGCATCAAAACAAGCAGAGCCTGTCGGATCTGTCGGATCTACTAACAGTGATACCAAAGGCACGAAAGTTTTTGGTACTAAGTCTTACGACCAATTTTGAGGATATGCTTACGATAGCCCAGACATATGCGCAGATCAGCGATTTTGATATCATCTTTACAAAGATGGATGAGACCGCGGTATATGGCTCCATACTTAATCTATGCTATTTGACAGGCAAAAAGGTAACCTATGTCACGAATGGACAGAATGTACCCGAGGACATACGCGTAGCCCGACCGGAAAAGATTGCAAAGGCATTATTAGGCATGGGAGGAGACTACGCATAATGGATCAAGCCAACAGACTGCGGGACATGGTGAGGGCGCGTCATATTGAGATGATGAACCAGAAACCGGACATCAGCACACGCATCATATCCGTTACTAGCGGAAAGGGCGGCGTAGGCAAGACCAATTTTACAATCAATCTCGCGATACAGTTCAGCAGAATGAATAAGCGGGTATTAATCATAGACGGGGATTTTGGATTAGCAAATATAGAGGTGTTGTTCGGCATTGTGCCGCGTTTCCATTTCGGTGACGTGCTGAACGGTACTGTGACTTTAACCGACGCGCTCACAGACGGTCCGATGGGGATAAAATTTTTGTCGGGTGGTTCGGGGTTATTTGACTTAGCGAATATGTCTGAGCGTCAGCTCATGTCTGTGGTTAATCAGTTCAGCGCATTGGATAATATGTCCGATGTTATATTAATCGACACGGGTGCGGGGATTAGCAGTTCGGTAGTGAGTTTTGTGCTCGCGTCTAATGAGACGATCATTCTGACGACATCGGAGCCTACCTCGTTAGCGGACGCATATGCGATCGTCAAGTCGGTCAAAGAGGTCGGTATAAACCTGCCCGAGTTCAATGTGGTCGTTAATAGGGTATATGAGAACGGCGAAGGCATGGAGGTTTTTGAGAAATTTAAGCGTGTGTCCGAGAAGTTTCTCGGGGTAGGGCTTAAGTATCTCGGGAGCTTGCCATACGACGAGGTTTTGATCAGGTCTGTAAAGAAACAGGTGCCTGTTGCGATCGCATACCCCGATGCATCGTTTTGCTTGTGTTTGGAGCATATATCAAAACGTCTGCTCGGCATAGAAGCGGGGGATATACCATATATACCATACGACGAATCCTCCGACGAGGAGACGGGTATCGCATCATTTATAACAAGGCTAATAGAGATGTTTAGAAAAGATATGAAGAGTAAACGAGCCAGATAGAAATATACATTTTCATGAAGGTTGGTGAATATATGCCTATCGGTTCCATAAAACCCGGGGACAAATTAGAGATTTCGTCAAAATTGGTAGACAGTCAGGCAAGGACATATGTAAGCCAGGTCGAGCATGTAGTGGATCCGTATACATTGACCGCATACGCTCCGCTTGCATATGGCAAGCCTGTAAAACTACCAATTGATCAGACGTATAATTTTATGTTTATCCGTGATACGTACATGGACAAATACTCGGCACTGATAACCCATTATTTTAAGGAAGACGGCTTTAATATGATGGGTGTAAAGCTGACATCGGAAGGGGAGAGGATGCAGAGGCGGGAGTTTTTCCGTTTCTACTGCCTGTTGCCGATGAAGTTTTGTAAGCTTGTAAACCCGATGGATGAGTTCGGCGTTCAAACGGAGATGTTTGAAGCTATCATCAAGGACATATCAGGTGGCGGAATAAAATGTGTATCCAACCTCGAATTAAACGCCAACGACAGGATAAAAGGTATCATAGTAATTAATAAGGATTATGTCATAATTATGGGCAGGATAGTGGAAGTGATGCATTTTCCTAAGTCCAATTATAAATATCAATATAGGGTTGAGTTTATAGGGTTATTACCCGAGGATCAGGAAAAGATCGTGCAGTACATCTTCAAGGAGCAGATAAAAATGAACGCGGCGCGTTCGGCGCAGTGATAAGGCGAGCGGGAGGTATTTATGAAGAATATCGAAGGATTAAACAGTACCGATTTTGATATATTAAAGGAAGTAGGTAATATCGGAGCGGGTAACGCTGTAACAACCTTATCTGCAATGCTCGGTCGAAAGATAGATATGAAGGTACCCGTCATCAACCTGCTTGAGTTTAAGGATATAGCGGAGTTTATCGGCGGAGCTGAGCAAACGGTTATTGGTATATTGGTAAAGATAACGGGCGATATCGACGGTATTATGATGTTTGTGTTCCGTATGGAATCGGCTGCGCAGATACTTAGGATGCTCATGGGCTGCAATATATTAAATGTAGAAGAAATGGGCGAGATGGAGCTGTCTGCGTTAAAGGAAATAGGCAATATCCTCGCAAGCTCGTATTTGAACTCTTTGTCAATGCTTACAAACAAATCAATACTGCCATCCATACCGTATCTGTCTATCGATATGGCAAACGCGATATTGAGTGTGCCTGCTATAGAGTTTGGAAAGATGGCTGATCGCGTGCTGTTTATCGAGTCGCTGTTCATGGCTGACGATAACAGTGATGTCTCGGGATATTTCATATTGTGTCCCGATTATGCATCGTTCCAAAAAATACTTTCATCATTGGGAGTTAGCTAACATGACAAAAAATATGATAATTGTCGGCATGGCTGACCTGAATGTCACGCGCAGTCCGGGTATATTGACGACGTTAGGTTTGGGTTCATGTGTTGGCATTGCTTTGTATGACGCAAAAAATAAAGTCGCTGGCTTGGCTCACATCATGCTACCCGATTCTACACAAATACAGAATAATTCCAATATAGCTAAATTTGCCGACACAGCAACGGTAAAGCTTATAGATGATATGCTCCGACTCGGTGCGCGAAAGGAATTATTAAAGGCAAAGATAGCCGGTGGTGCGCAGATGTTTGCGTTTACATCAAAAAACGAGAATATGGCGATAGGTGACCGCAACGTGGAGTCCACCAAGAAGATATTGAGCAGGTTGGGCATACCGCTTTTGGCGTCCGACTGCGGGGCCGACTACGGGCGTACGGTTGAGCTATACGCTGAGGACGGTAGGTTTTTAATAAAAACAATCGGACATGGAAACAGGGTGCTGTAGTTTCCAAGGGAGATATTTATGCTTGAAAAGATACATGTGTATATAACCTTTATTGCCGTGCTCATTGTTGGTTTGATATCGGTGTCAATGGGGGTAGATCTGTTTAATATGTCGGTAAGGCTTATTTACACAATTATCGGCTTTTATATATTCGGTTTAGTAATTCGCTATTATTTAAAGGCATATGTGTTTAATAAGGATAGAGACGACCAGACGGACGAGGCGTTAGATGAAGCAGCCAAGGAAAGCGATACCGAGGTCGAACCCGAAGAAGCCGAGGTTGAGATGCAAAACGTTTGATAATGTCAATGTAAAACGGGAGGCGATATAGATGCCTGGGGATGCACAGGATAGCGGACAAAAAGGTACCGCAGAGATAGATGTAAGGAATGACGGCGTTTATCTGATTATTAGGAATCCGCCCATTGGTAAAAAGGTTTCCCGTAAAGATGTATTGGCGTTAATTGAAAGCTTTGCTATTAAGGATATTGATTTTGCTGTTATCAATGATGTGTTTTCACAAACGAGCAGCGAGGTTGTTAGGAAGATTTCGAACAATACACAGATACAACAAACCGACGAAAAGCTTGTCGTTGAGATAAGCAAGGATCGGATGTCGGCAAAGGTAAGCTTTGTTGATATAGTTGCGAATGGCAAGAAGCTGACCCTGGATGGTATGAGGAATGCCTTAACCGCTGCGGGTGTTGTGTTTGGTGTTGATGAAGTCGCACTGTTTGAACTATCCGAGCGCAGAAATTATGAGGAAAGCTATTTGATAGCAAAGGGTCAAAAGCCTGCCGACGGCACGGACGGACAGCTCATTTACCATTTTAGCACACAGAAGATGAAACCCACACCCAAGGTCCAAAACGATGGTTCAGTAGACTTCAGAGATCTGGGGATTGTGCAGCAATGTAAGGAAGGGGATCTGCTGGTACGTGCGATCGATCCCGTGGAGGGCACAGACGGAACCGATGTAACCGGAAAGGTCCTTCCATGCAAGAAGCCCAAGCCAACACCGAATATGCCGGTAGGCAAGAATGTTGTTGTCTCAGAGGACGGCAAGCGCGTACTCGCGGGTACGAGTGGTCAGATCATATTTGAAAACGGCAGGGTTTCGGTGCTTCCAGTTCTTGAGGTTATAGGCAATGTGGATGCGTCGACCGGCGATATAGACTTTATGGGCAGCGTTACGATAAAAGGTAATGTCTCTACGGGTTATAAAGTTAAGGCAACACAGAATATTGAGGTGGGTGGCGTTGTCGAAGGCGCTACGCTGGAGTCTTATTCGAGCATCGTAGTTGCGGGCGGCGTCATGGGCGGTGACAAAGCGATACTAAAAGCCCAGGGTGAAATCGCCGCAAAGTTTATCTATAACGCAACCGTTATATCCGGTGGTGACATAACGGCGGGTGATATCCTACACAGCCATATCCAATGTGGCGGACTACTTAAGATTGACGGTAGGAAGGGACAGCTGGTCGGTGGCACGGCTATCGTGAACGAGAGGGTAGAGGCAAAGACAATCGGCTCATCGATGTCTACAGCCACTGAGATAAGGGTAGGCAATCAGCCTGAGGATGTAGATAAAAATAAAGAGATTGTCGCTGAGCTCAGCGCTATGAAGAAGGAATATGAGAAGGTCGACATGATCGTCGAGCGCTTGAAGCAAATGCAGGAAAAGGGCGGGCTACCGGAGGATAAAAAGAACGTTCTATTAAAGTCCATACAAACGAGGATGTTCTATAGGAGCAAGATAAATGAGATACAGGTGCGCATGCAGCAGAACATGCAGGCGATGGATCCTCGCGCTGGTGTTGTAAAGGTCAGTGATACGATGTATTATGGTGTGAAGGTCATAATAGGCGACGCTATGATGCATATGCGGGATGTATTGCATAATGTTACAATGACCAACAAGGACGGACATATTCACATAGGTCCGTATTAAGATGGAGGTAGTATATGTCGATACGCCCTATAGACATGCAGGTAGCGGTTCAGCGCACACCTGATATAAACAGATCGGCTCACATGGAACCGAGGCATGGTGAGGTCTTGCAACAGCAGTTCACCGAGAAATTTTCCAAAGAGATACGTATGCAGGATCAACACGTTGTTCAAAGTGATAAATCTGATCAGGCTAAGAATGAGTCACGTGGCTATGGCGGGGATGCCTCGTCTCGCAGAAATAAGAGGGAAGCAAAGGACAAAGCGGATGAAAAAGCTATGTTGCGCAAAATGGACGGGGGCAGTTTGTTTGACATATCGGTATGAGGTGTTTTAATGCTTTTACCTGTGCTTACGGGCTTGATCGCGCTCGGTATCATATTAGTGGTAATCGCGCTGCTGGTTACGATATCAAATAATAAAAAACAAAAGCGAAATGAAGTCATAACAATAAATAATGAAAACGCTAATGATCCCGAAAATACGGTTTCAGAGATTGATAAGATCGCGAAACAGATTTTCGAGGAAATGGAGGGCAAGTATCAGGAGCTATTGTTTCTTTATAGCCTGATAGATGAAAAGAAAAAGGAAATCTCGACGCCCGTAAAACCGAAAGAAAAGCGCGAGGAGAAGAAACCGGAACCGGAGCCCGCGCCTATAGCTAAAATGCCAATCAGGAGCGTTAAGGGTTCAAAGTTTGACAAAATAGAGGAAATGTATGATTCGGGTATGTCGTTTGCGGACATCGCCCGCACGTTAAATATGGGTCAGGGGGAGGTAGCGCTGATTTACAGCCTAGGAAAGGGTCAGGATTAATGCAAATAAAGAATATCATTTTGGGATTTGGTATAGGTATAATCATTACCGCAACAGTCATATTCTGGGCATATAGCGAGGAAAACGGAGCGTTGCCGCGTGAGAAAACGGTTGGCAATGAACCTGTGGCTACACCCGCGGTAACACCGGAGCCGGAGATTATTACGGTCCCGATCGATCTGACCGACGATGAGATCATCGATCGCGCACGCGAACTGGATATGATCCTGGCGAGTGAAGCCGAGTATCATGTCTCAGATCGATTTGTGATCAGCCGCGCGGGTCAGCTCGGCATGGTGTTCCCACATACCAACACCGATGAGCAAGCCATAGAGGCATCAGCACCACCTACCGATGAAGGTGCTGAGACGGATAATCAGGAACCCGAAACCCAGACTACATTAGCGCAATCTACCGCAACACCCACAGCAACTGCTTCAGGAAAAAAGGGTTATGCACGGACGGAGAATAACCGCTTCGTCTTAGGCATAGAAAAGGGCATGACGTTGAATGAGGTATCGGATTTGATGGAAAAGGCCGGTATCATCGACAGCGCTAAGAGCTTTAGCAGCTATCTGGCAAAAGCCAAGCTCGAAATGTATGTAATGAACGGTGAGTTTAACATACCGTTCGGCTCAGGCTATGACGATTTAGTATATCTATTGACAGGACGAAAGATTAAACGATGATGAGTGATGTAATATGAATAGGGTTCTTTCTGAAATCGCCGAAAGAACTAATCTTAACGAGGGCCCTAACGTGGCCGAGCAGTTTTTGATAAAGCTGTACTTCAATGAACAAATACCGATCAATGATTTGGCACGGGTGATCTTTATGCCCGTGCCTGTTGTCGTTGCGATGAAAAACGAGTATAAAAAGCTCGATTTTCTAACGACTATCGGCGGCTTGCACCTTACCGAGGCTGGTAAACGTTTTGTCTGTAACGAATTAGGCTTTGAAGGGCTCGACGAAGGCATCTATCTTCAGATGATGGCGTTGGATAGGTTAGATGACAGCGAGCTTGAGACCATGTTTGGAGATGCACTGGATGAACTCACTGAGTTTTTTATGGACCGACCCAATGCGGATACCACGCTCGATCAATGTAAATGCCTGCCAATCACTGCTTTAAAGCGTGCAGTGCTTGCCATAAAAACCGCCAATATATTCAACAAGGATATATTGTGTATAGGCGACGACGATTTTATTTCGGTCGCTGTCTGTGTGCTCGTGAAGCATTTATTTAAACAAAAGCGCATCCCGGTCAGGATAACGGTGGTCGAAAAGGACGAACGCATTGTTGCGTCGTTACAAGATTTTGCAAAACAAGCTGAGCTACCGATAAAATGCTTGCTGCATGATCTCAAGCAACCTCTTCCCGATAATATGGAGGCTACGCATGATCTGATGTTTACAGATCCACCGTATACGGTGGACGGATGCCGGTTATTTATTACCCGGGGTCTGTATATGCTGCAAAAAACCGGAGCAAACCTTTTGCTTTCGTTCGGTCAGAAACCGCCTCTTGATTTGTTGAAGCTGCAAACAATGTTCTCGGAATACGGTCTGATCATCAAGTCGCTGTATCGCTCTTTCAATCGTTACGAGGGTTCGCAGATCACAGGCGGTGTGAGCAATATGTATGTGCTCGGCACAACTGAGGAAACCAAAAAGATTCAAACAAAAGAGTATCAAAAAGGGCTGCGGGATACGGCACTATATACAGGTGAGGCGCGCGTAACGGTCAGAAAATATACCTGTATACGCTGCAACAAGGTCTACGGCGTGGGTAAGAATGAGGCGTTTATGAACGTCGAGCACCTAAAGGCTTCGCATTGCCCGCATTGTGGAGGCGATAAATTCCTGCTGGTGGATAGGAAGAATGTATGATGAATGAGACTATAAATAACGAAACCATAGATAATATCCAAATAAGACCTTGCACGGAAGACGATATCATGTGTTTGGCGGGCTTTGAGGCTGAGATATCCAGGATATCGTTCGGAGACGAAGCTGTTACGGATTCGGAGTTTCATGCGCGGAAGTTAAGGGATTCGATGCAAAAAAACAACTCAGGAATGCTCGTTATGAGACGCGATGATAGTATCTGCGGATGGATGTGGGTGGATATACGTACCAATTCCGTCACGAAGGAACGTTATGTAAACTTTAGGAGCTTTTATCTGTCACCGGAGGTGCGTGGTACGGATTGCGGAAAGCGGCTGATGGCACATGGCCTTACGTATTGCCGCCAAAATGGTGCAAAGCATATCGTCGGAAAGGTCCATACTAGTAATATACCGATGCGCAGTCTGTATAAGGAATGCGGCTTTAAGGCCACGCACATCACGATGGAAATGGAGCTAAGCCAATTATGATAAAACTCATCGCATGGGACCTCGACGAAACCCTCTGGTCGGGATCTGTGGGCGAGGAGAACACGTCCCTTAACATTATTGTGAGGGATTTTATTTTTTTTGCCGATCAAAAGGGGATACTGCAAAGTATCGTAAGCCGAAATGACCGCATGCGTGCGATAGATGTGCTCAGGTCATATGAACTCGAGGAGTATTTCCTTTATCCTCAATTCACATACGAGCCCAAGCATATAGCGCTGAACAGGATAGTAGAGCATTTCAACATATCGGCTGATGCGATAGCGTTTGTGGACGATGACGCATTCGAACGCTACCAGGTAGAGCGGTTTATTCCCGATGTAAGTGTCTACGCACCAAGTGAACTGATTAAGCTAAAATCACGTATCGAGCATGAACTGCAGGGCTATGCGCCTGTACAAAGACGCTCCATGATGCAGGCATATGAAAAGCGGGTAAGATTTCAAGAGCGTTTTACGGGCACGCGCGAGGAATTCTTGGCGGAGTGTAAGATGAAGCTAATTGTAAGAGCTATGACCGAAACGGATATGGATAGGGTTTGCGAGCTCGCTGCACGCACAAACAAGATGAATAACATCCGCGCGGTCATCGACCGAAATATGGTTGCCGGATATGCCGTAACAGAAGGGCAATATGTATATGTATGCGAGCTCAGCGACATCTTTGGGGAGCATGGCATCGTCGGTGTATGTATGATAGCGCAGGGGACTATAGATGTGTTCTGCGTATCCTGCCGTATAGAGGGCAGGGGTGTGGGCTCGGTATTTTTGTATGCGACGCTCGGTAGACTGGTGGCAGATAGTGCTATGTCAAACCCTGTGTTCAAATGCAGATATAAAAAATCCGGATCGAACCGTCAGGTATTGTTGTTGTTAAGGATTTTGGGCTTTGAGGTTACATCTCAAGTAGATAATGAGGTTTTGTTTATAGCAAGCTGGGATACTATAAGAAATAATTATGATATGAGTAAGAGTGGGATAGAGGTGCTAAATGGCTAAGCAAACGCAAGAGCAAATAAAAGAAACATTATTAGGAATGCTGTTAGAGATAACGGGAGCTGAAAAGGAACCGGATGCGGTGATCATCGGTAAAGGCGGGATGCTGGATTCCGTTACAGCGTATGCGTTCATCTGTAGGGTTGAGGAGTTTTTCGGCGTGGACATCATCGAAACGGACCTAAACCTCGACGCGTGCAGAACGGTCGCAACACTTGCACTGTTTATATCGGAGGCAGTGGAATGAGGTTACCGGAAGCGTTTTGTGAAATGATACATGGATTACTCGGCGAGGAAGCTCAGAGCTTCTTTGACTGCTTCGAACGTGAGCGTTACGGGGGCATACGCATCAATACGTTAAAGCTACCCAAGAAACGTGCCGAAGGGCTTGTTAAAGCCTTCAGGCTGACCGGAGCGGTGAATTGGTGTAGTACGGGTTTTTATTTCCCGGAAAATGTACGACCGGCAAAGAGCCCGTATTATCATGCGGGCCTGTTTTATATTCAGGAGCCCTCCGCGATGCTGCCCGCATCTGTGGCCGGTATAGAACCCGGGATGAATGTGCTTGACCTATGCGCGGCGCCGGGTGGCAAGAGCACGCATGTCGCGAGCCTACAGCAAGGTAGGGGGATATTGATCTCGAACGATATCAGTGCGTCACGCTGCAAAGCGTTAGTGAGAAATCTCGAGACATTTGGTGTACGTAATGCGATCGTAACCAATGAATTACCCGATCGTTTGGCGACGCGGTTCGAGGGATTCTTTGATAGGATATTAATAGATGCGCCGTGTTCGGGCGAGGGGATGTTCAGAAAGGACCCTGAGGCGATATCGAAATGGGAGGATCACAAGCCTGAACGCTGCGGACAGATGCAGCGCGAGCTACTGTATCATGCGGCTAAGATGTTAAAGCAAGGGGGCCGTATTATCTATTCGACCTGTACATTCGAGATTGCGGAGAATGAACAGATGTTGGCCGAGTTCCTATCACGTAACCCGGAGTTTGAGTTCGTGGGTATTGAGCATGAGATACTGGGGATATCGCAGGGAATAAAACTCGACAACGCGGGGGATACAGATGCTTGCGGACGCATATGGCCCCACAGGGCGAAGGGCGAAGGCCATTTTGTAGGTATAATCGAAAAACGAAAAAATGAGAAAGATATAACGTATGCTGATACGGTTGCACCGGAGAAACGCGGCGCGAAGCCAAAACGAATCACGGAGATTGAATTGTTTGAGGATTTTTGCGATGAGGTGTTTGTGCAGGGGAAGTCGTTTGCGAACAATCTCAGGCTTACGAGGATACAGGAGCGTTTGTACCATATAGGTGTAGCAGGTGGTTTGGATGCTGCAGTCGAAACAGATATCACACACAGATTAAACGGTCTGCGTATCGTCAGAAACGGATGGTATTTAGGGGAATTCAAGCGAAACCGCTTTGAGCCGTCATTGGCGTTTGCTATGGGATTAGATGCCCGGGAGGTCAAGCGGACGGTTACGGTTAAACCGGACGATGCCGCGCTCGGCATATATTTGACCGGCGCATCGTTTGAGATAGGAGAAGGCGCAGGTATTGCGTGCACCGAAGATACCGATGGCAGCGTGTTAGTATGCATGGATGTGGACGAAATGGGTGTTTTCCCCCTCGGCTGGGGCAAAAGAAATGGCGGTATGATAAAAAACAAGTTTCCGCATGCGCGAACTTAGTAAAAAGAGATCATAAAGATAGTGGGAGGAATTATGCAACCGGACTACATATCTGAACTCAGAACATTTTTGATGGAAACGTACGGGATAGCTATTTGTGATATCGTACCGGCCAAGAGGGGCTTTTTCGGTGAAACATGGAAGGTAAGCTGTGTAGATGATGTGTATTTCGTAAAGATAGACTATTGGGATTATCACAAGGAAAGCTATCGCCGTAGTCTATCGGTGATTGAATTTATGTTAGGCAATAGCGTATCATTCGTTACGCTGATAATAAAAACAAAGACCGGAGCGTTGTCATGTGACTTTCATGATGGCGTGCTGGCGATGTTTCCGTTTATTGAGGGTGAAAACACTGAGGATTATCCGGTAGGACAATTGTTTGAGCGTCTCGCTACGGTGTATAAGCTTAACACCAACTCGCAGTATCTCGAGGTCGAAGACTTTGATGACCGTGTAATAGAGACGTTTTATGAGCTAATATCGAAATTGCCGCCAAATAATCTGTATGCGGATAGGATACGCGAGGCCTTGCGGATAAATAAAGATCTGGTCGAGCGCTATGCTGGGCGGTTGAGGCTTTTCTCTTCACGTTGCAAAGAGGACACGAGCGGGTTTTGCCTCACCCATGGCGATGCGGGCGGTAACTGCATCATCGGAAACGGGCACTTTACCGTCGTTGACTGGGATCAAGCAAAGCTCGGTCCGATCGAGCGTGACACGTGGTTCTTTATGCATATCGAGCAGCAGGTAGCTGATATACAGACAGCATTCCAAAACGCCGGATTGGCATACACATTAAAGTTTGACCGTTTTTGCTACTACTGTTATTTTTCGTTTTTTTATTATCTGACCGAGTACTTAAAGTCGTTTTTGTTTGTTCGGCGCGAGCCGGAACAGCAGAGACTCGCCGGTGGTATCGAGGATTATTATTCATCTTGGATATTTGATCAGCTTGCGGTAGCAGACAGTCTTTAGTCTACAACGACGATCGGAGCGGTTAGCTCGTGATTTATGGGATACGTCTTATGGTTCATGTCGCAGAGGTTAAACATATCCGTAGCAAATATCTCTTTTCTAAGCATTGTCGCGGCGAGACCTTCGTCGTCCAATGCTTTTTTTATGTTCGTAATAACCGGTACGGAGGCCACGGATGTAAGGTGTGAGAGCAGATCGACACTGTTTCTTCTAAAACCGAGCACACGCAGATAGGGTACACCGTTATCGATGATACTCGCGACTGTGGCCTTGTCAATGCCAAGCAGGATGTGCAGCAACGTACGAGAGATGCGCGTATGGGTGTAACGCTTGGTCTTTACACGGTCGATGAGCTCTGTCAAACGGAATGCCTCAGCTGCTGCGGATAGGAAGCGATTTTCAAGACCCTCGGTTACATCGAGCATCTCTGAGATCTGGGTTTTGGGTGTGCTCCTCACGATATATTGAAACACGGAACTCAATGCGTCGATGTCTGTACGGCGTTTTGCAAGCTCGTCTGCGAATATCTCAAATGCCGCTTCGGGCATCGTTGTGCGTACATCATCGAGATTACCGGTACTCACAGCCTTGCGTATCGCCGTGGCGGATGCGTAGCCGTTAATACGTTCCGAATGATAACCCTCGCCCGTGCGCTCTATGGTCATAGGCTTGATGTCCGAATTGAGTTTTTTGAGCGCTTTTAGGTATTCGATACCGAGTATATTATTGGGGTTTTTGAGTATGTCGTCGTCAGCAAAGCCCGATAACGCGCGGCTGCGTGATGCCGGATATGAAAGCCCGTCCCTCGCGGCGTTTTTTATTTCTACATCGAGTCGCTTTGAAATATCTGCATCGGTTAATGCTTCGGCAACACGCCATAGCGCATCTACATCCCCGCATTCACTGCCAAAGCTCAGGTGATTGACGACACGTGTGTTGTGTAGTGCGGAGACTGCTCCGAACGCAAAGTACTCCGCGCACGCGGTAGACAGGTATACGGGCAGTTCAATGACTAAATCGACCCCGTGTAACAATGCACCGCGGGCGCGCGAGAATTTATCACACACTGCTGGATAACCGCGTTGAATAAAATTGCCGCTCATGACTGCTATTAGGTAGTCGCAATTAGTAAGCTCCCGTGTACGGGAAATATGATACAGATGGCCGTTATGAAATGGGTTGTATTCCGCGATAATAGCCGCGATGCGCATGTTGAATCTCCTTGTGTTTGGAACCGTTTTTAATAGATTTTACAAAAAAAAAAGGTTTGTTACAACCTAATCATATGTGGTATACTATTATTTAATACAGAAGCAGCCGGGAGGTGTAACTCGGATTGGTTAAGGATATTACCGATAAGGAATTCCAGTTGATACGGGAATACATAAAGACAAATTTCGGTATCAACCTAAACGAGAGTAAGAAGACCTTGATACACTCGCGCCTGCGTTCCACCTTGACAGATCTGGGTTTTGAGAACTATACCCAATACTATGAGTACTTGCTGAAGGACGCTTCAGGGGATGCTGTGGTGCATTTTATCAACAAGATGACCACCAACCACACGTTTTTCATGCGTGAGACCAGCCACTTTAACTATCTGCGCGATACCGTGATGCCATATATCGCCGAGACATATAAAAGCACTAGGGATTTGCGATTGTGGTGCGCGGCGTGTTCTACGGGCGAGGAGGCCTACACGCTTCAGATGATCGTAAATGATTGTCTAAAGGACAAAAGTCCGCCGTGGGACCAACAGATCCTCGCGACGGATATTTCCAGCAATGTATTGGAAAAGGCGATGGCGGGCATATATACCACAGAGGCTGTAGCTACCTTACCCGATCCCTGGCGCAAGCACTATTTTAAAAAATATGATGACAAACACATGATTGTCATCGATGAGATAAAGAAGAATATTATATTTAGAAAATTTAACCTAATGGATGAGCGTTATCCACAAAAGAAGAAGATGCATGTGGTGTTTTGCAGAAATGTTATGATTTATTTTGACAATGAGACTAGGGACGGTGTGGTCAGGAAATTTTATGACCTGCTGGAGCCGGGTGGATATCTGTTTATAGGACATTCGGAGTCTTTGAGCTACTCAAATACAAAATTTAAATACGTAATGCCTGCGGTTTACAGGAAAGAATAACATCACGTGGTTTGATAAATTTGATGAGGTGAAAAACAAATGGCTGATTTTGACAGGGAATCCATGTTAGAGATGTTCACGTTCGAATCGGGACAGCTGATCGAACAGATGGAAACCAGCATTGTGCAGGACGAATCAGGATTTACCATTGATCAGATCAATGAGATATTCAGAGCGATGCACACGATAAAGGGTTCGGC
>CAZUNC010000022.1:0-20438 GCA_964621475.1 uncultured Defluviitaleaceae bacterium
ACCGCGTGCAGCGCGACCGTCGTCTTACCCGAGGCCTCGGGTCCATATATCTCGATGATACGTCCCTTCGGCAAACCACCCACGCCGAGTGCGATATCCAAGCTGATCGAGCCCGTGGTGACCACAGGCACATCGATCGTTTGCCTGTCACCGAATTTCATGACCGCACCCTTGCCAAAGCTCTTTTCTATGCCCGACAGCGCGTTCATCAAGGCTTCGTGCTTTGCGTCATCCTGCGTGTTTGCCGTATCCTTTGCAGCTGATTTCTTTGAAGCTTTACTTTCCTTTGTCTCTTTTGTATCCTTCGGCTCTTTATCTTTTTTTGCCGCCATTTCTTATTCCCCCTGTATTCTTCGCCTTAACAAATCCAATGCCGTCACCACAGCACGGCTTCTGATCTTATCTCTATTGCCCGTGAAGTGATGCTCCGTGACGGTCACATCGAGGCCGTCTTTTTCCCGCAGACATACCCCGATATATACCAATCCGTTCGGCTTTTCTGTTACCCCCGAAGCCTCGGCTACCGATGCCTCGGCCCCGACAACAGGCTCCCCTCCGGCTATCCCCGTGATCGATATGCCCGCGTCCGCGCCGCTCGTGCGTACGATACCGGATGCCATCTCCGCTGCGGTCTGTTCACTAACCGCACCGTACGCGCTCAGTGTCTGATGCTTTACGCCGAGCCTCGCCTCTTTGGCTTCGTTCGAGTAGGTAACGCAGCTTTCCTTTAATACCTTCGACGCGCCCGGTATGTCCACGAGCCTCGAGGTCAGCATGCCACCCGTACAGGACTCCGCGCACGCGAGGGTTTTACCTTGTTTTGCCAGCGCATCGAGTACGACCGACGCAAGGCTGTCCTTGTCTGTTCCGTATATATTCGCGCCGATGCGCTGCCTGATCTGATCCTCGACCGGAGCGATCAAGGCCATAGCGTCTGAGTCGACATTTGCGGTGTTCCTCGGTGTCTTAGCTGTGATCCGTATCCATACCTCGCTTGTTTTTGCATATAATGCTATCGTCGGGTTGGTCTGCGTACGCATAATGTCCGAGAGCATGTCCTCAAGCGCACTCTCGCCAATACCGCATACCTTTAGCACACGGGACGTGAGCTTATCGCTCGTGCGTTCCTCCAGTAACGGTTTTACACGGTTCTCAAACATCGGAATCAATTCGTTCGGCGGGCCCGGCAGCATGATAAGGGTCTTTGTGTTTTCCCCTGATTTGTCCTCATAAAATATCCCCGGCGCGGTACCGTTGTCGTTTTGCAATACGGTTGCACCCTCTATGATCATGGCTTGTTTTTTGTTATTCGGTGTTATATTTATTTTGCGTCCGACAAAATGCGCCTGTATCCGCTCCCATGATTCGTTATGCAGCTCGAGCCCTCTGCCGAAATACTCGGCTGCTATATCCTTGGTCAGATCATCGTCTGTGGGTCCGAGGCCACCCGACGTGATCACGGCATCCGCACGGTCAAAAGCGATGCGGTAGGCCTCCTTCAGTCGCGCGGGGTTATCACCTACGACCGTTTGATAAAACACATTGATACCGAGCGCCGCCAACTCCCTCGAAAGGTATTGCGCGTTGCTGTTCAGTATATCCCCTAACAGTAATTCGGTTCCCACACATAATATCTCGGCGTTCATTACATCCCCCCGCTCGCAACTATGTCCCAATTTTTATAGATATATTCGATACCCGAAAGCGCTGTCAGTGCAACCATTATATACATCAGTGGCATATTGAACTGTGGGAAATACCCAAGCAGCGCATAGATGACAAAGACCATCTGCGATATGGTCTTAAACTTGGCAAGCTTTGAGGCCGCTATGACCTTACCCTGCTCGACAGCCAGTTGCCTAAAGCCCGTGATCGCAAGCTCGCGGCTGATTACTACTATCACGATCCACGCGGGTACAATCCCGGTCTCTATCATCGCTACCAATGCAGAGATTACCAAGAGCTTATCTGCAAGCGGATCCATGAGCTTGCCGAAATTGGTTACGAGGTTATGCTTACGCGCCAGATGTCCGTCGAGCGCATCGGTCAGGGATGCCACACAAAACACCAATAGCGCCAACGGCACCGACAACGCATCAAACGGCTCCGCCAAGTACAAAATCAAAAACACGGGTATCAACACAACCCGAAACATCGTGAGTTTGTTCGGAAGGTTCATTTTAATATCACTCCTTAAACCATCACTCCGTAATTATCATAATCCTGCGCGTTTGTAATGCGCAGCTCCACTATTTCCCCCGTCATTATCTCCTCGTCGCTGTGGAAAAAGACGAGGCCATCGATTTCATAGCAGTCGCGATACGAGCGTGCGCAATATACATAACCCGTATCATGGTTTTCATCCGCTACACGTCCGTCAACGATACATCGAAGCGTCTTACCGATCAGCGAGTTGTGTATCTCTGACGAGATATCCTTTTGCAACGTCATGAGCTGCTTATAACGCTTGTTTTTAATAGCAGCGGGTACCTGTTGCTCCATACGTGCGGCAGGCGTGCCCTCCTCGCGTGAATATTTAAATACCCCGAGCTTGTCAAAGCGCATGTCCCTCACAAAATCCATGAGCTCCTGATGCTCCGCATCCGTCTCTCCCGGAAAACCCGTTATGAGCGTCGTACGCAAGCATATATCCGGCATTTCCGCACGCAGATCTGCGATGACCCTTCGCAGTGTCTCTTCGGTGCTCCTGCGACCCATCCGCTTGAGCACTGATGTTGAGCTGTGCTGTATCGGCATGTCGAGGTATTTGCACACCTTGTCGTTTCGAGCCATCTCGGCGATCAGTTCCGGGTATATATGCTCCGGATATGCATAGAGTATGCGTATCCATTCCAAACCATCCATCTTTCCCAATTCAGCTAAAAGCTTGTGCAGCTGTGGTATTTTTTCTGCCGAGCCTTTGTCCCCGTCCACGCCGTACAGCGCCGTATCCTGCGCAACCAATACGAGTTCCTTTACGCCGCCGCGTACCAGCGCCTCGGCCTCAGCCAACAGGCTATCCATCGAACGGCTCCTGTACGCACCGCGTATGGACGGGATCGTACAGTAGGTACATCGGTTGTCACAGCCCTCCGCGATCTTCAGATATGCATAATGCCCGGGTGTACTCAATACACGCTTCGCGAACACCTGCTCGGGTACCTCCGTATCCGTCTGCGCGTGTATAATACGCTGCTGCGTACCGAATGCTATTTCGGCGTCGCCGTCCTCTTTGAGCAGGGCGGTTACGACATCCACGATACGAGGGTATTCGTTCACGCCGATCACCGCGTCGGCCTCGGGCAGCGATTTGAATATCTCGTCCTTATAACGCTGCGCCATGCAGCCCGTTATGATCAGCGCCTTACAGGTGCCGTTCTTTTTATAATTGGTCATGTCGAGTATGGTCTGGATGCTCTCGGACGACGCGTCCTCGATGAAGCCGCAGGTGTTTACTATTATCGTCTGTGCATAATGCGGATTATCGTTTATCACATAGCCCGCCTCTGTCAGCAGGCCTATCATCGCTTCGCTGTCTACAAGGTTTTTATCACAGCCCAAGGATACAAAATGAATATTTTTTAATTGCGTCAATGTCTTTCCCCCTCGGGTAATATTAAGTGTTGATTCTAAGTATTTATTCTTAGAACGGTTTATGGTAATATTCTGTCAGTTATACCATAAGGCGGACTTCAGTACAAGAGTCAACGTTATCGTTTAGGGGGGTGTTGTTTATGGTGTTGTTGCCTGTTGCATCGTTAAAGCCGGGCATGATAGTCGCTAAAAACGTCTACGACAATAATGTAAAGAGCTTTGGTTTATCATTGATCATGAGGGGCACGGTCCTCGGTGAGCCCATTATCAAGCGGTTGCAAAGCCACGGGATCATGTCCGTTTACATAGAGAGGAATGGCACTGAGGATATCTCTCCCGATGAGATACTCACAAATGATATGAAAAACGCCGCGATATCCAGCATACGCGCGCACCACGAGCGGTTTGACGGCAACGGTTATCCGGGTAGCTTGGGCTCCGAGAAGATACATCCATTCGGTAAGATTATAGCCGTAGCGGATGTATATGATGCGATCACCTCAAACAGACCCTACAGAAAACCTGCTCAGCCGTTCGAGGCCGTCGAGTACATAATGGGTTGCGGCAATTCGCATTTTGATATACAGACGGTCAATCATTTCCTGAAAAAGATTGTGGCGTTTCCGGAGGGCAGTGTCGTGAAGCTCAGCGACGGCTCGAAGGGCATCGTGGTCTCAAACAACCCCGAGAATGTGATGCGCCCGAAGCTCCGTCTGTTAAAGCCGGACGGTGCGATGAGGGATGTAAACATGATCAACGATCCGAGCTGCTTAAATCTCACGATCTTAGGCATGGACGATATAGCTTAAAATATAACCTGACAACACGTAAGGAGGATGAAAAATGATTAACGATAATATGTTTTCCGACCTGGAACGGCTCGAAATGCAGATGCAGTTCATTACCGAGGTCGATAAGATGAAGAGCATTATGCGTCGCACGTTGATAACAGACAAAACCCGCAACGAAAACGATGCGGAGCATTCGTTCCATATCGCACTGATGGCGATGACACTGTACGAATACTGCGACGACAAGAGCGTAGACCTTCTGCGTGTACTTAAGATGTTACTCGTGCATGATCTGGTAGAGATATACGCGGGTGATACATTTGCATACGACCCCAAGGGGAACTTGGATAAACTTGAGCGTGAGATGGTCGCCGCAGAGCGTATATTCGGCATGCTGCCAAGCGAACAGGGTGATGAGTACAAAGCGCTTTGGGAGGAGTTTGACGCGGAAAAGACTGCGGATGCGCTATTCGCAACATGCGTAGATAGATTGCAGCCGTTGATATTAAACTATATGTCCGACGGCAAGGCATGGAAGGACGCGCATGTGACCGCCGAAATGGTCAAGCAGCGTATGAGTGTAATAGGTAAGGCCTCAAAGCCCCTTTACGAAATGGCCAAGGGTCTGATTAAAAACGCCCAACAGAAAGGTTATCTCATATAAATATGAACAATCGTCTGAAGGTGTTTCTATCGTTTTATAAGCCGTATAGGAAGCTGTTCGCTGCGGATCTTCTGACCGCCGCGATAGCCGCCGGTACGGCTGTCTTATTCCCTCTCTGCATCCGCTACATCACTAGGGAACCGCAAAATACGCAACTGATCATGTATATGGGTGGCGCGTTGTTGCTGTTGATACTGATACAAGCCGGCGCGAGTTATGTATATGATTATTACGGGCATGCGATGGGCGCAATGATGGAGCGCGACATGCGCAACAGATTGTTTGCGCATTATCAAAGGTTGAGCTTTTCATTCTACGACAGACAAAAAACCGGCAAGCTCATGACGCGTATCACAAACGATCTGCTCTCGCTCGCAGAGCTGTTTCATCACGCACCAGAGGATTATATGATCTACGCGGTCAAGTTCTTCGGCTCGTTCGCGGTCATGCTCGCCGTTAATGTGAGGCTAAGCCTGACAGTGCTCGCGTTTTTGCCGATACTTGGTGTATTCGTGATGCTCGGAGCAAAAAAACTCAACTACATATATAAACGCAGCTACGACAAGATCGCCGATGTGAATGCGTTGGTCGAGGAAAACATCTCGGGCATCCGCGTTGTGCAAGGTTTTACAGCCGAACAGGGCGAGATCGATCGCTTTGAAGCCGAAAACGATCGGTTTCTTGAACGCCGCAAAGACATATACCGGAACGAATCCATATACATGACCGTAGGCATCGGTATCATCACGCAATTGATACTCGCGACGGTGGTCGTAGTGGGCGCATTAGCCGTCGGAGGTTCAACGTTATCCCTCGATGTCTCGGATTTGCTTACGTTTGTGCTGTATGTGGGCAACCTGACAGAGCCGATCATAAAGCTTTCGCATATGACCCAGCAATTGCAAGAGGGCCTTGCGGGTTTTGGGCGGTACATGGAGATCATGTCGGTACAACCCGAGATAGCGGACAGCCCTCAGGCAAAGGACATGCTTAATATGCGTGGTCATGTTGAGTTTAAGTCTGTGAGCTTTCGATATGACGAGAACGGGGAATTTGTGTTAAAGGACATGTCGCTGGACGTAAAGCCCGGCGAATATGTTGCGATAGTTGGAGCATCCGGAGCAGGTAAAACAACGCTGTGTTCGCTGATACCGAGGTTTTATGATGTGAGCGCAGGGGAATTATTGATAGACGGGGCGAACGTGAGGGATATTACTCTTGCTTCACTGCGACGCAATGTAGGCGTAGTGTTTCAGGACGTGTATCTGTTCGCTGGAACAGTCAAGGAGAATATACTCTATGGCAAGCCCGGCGCTTCGGACGATGAGATTATATCCGCCGCAAAGGCCGCAAACGCACATGAGTTCATTATGAAACTACCGAATGGATACGACACGGAGGTCGGGCACAGGGGCGTGAGGCTGTCGGGCGGACAGAAGCAACGCATCAGTATCGCACGCGTGTTTCTAAAGAACCCGCCGATCATAATATTAGACGAAGCCACGAGTGCGCTCGACAACGAGAGCGAACGTGCCGTACAGGCTTCGCTTGAGAGATTGGCCGTGGATCGTACGACATTTGTGATCGCGCATAGGCTCTCTACGATAGAGAATGCCGATCGCGTTATTGAGCTTAAATGAATTAGAGCTCTACCAATAAGTTCTACCAATAAGTTCTATCCAAGCTCCGAAACTGCAATGCCTCGGCGGCGTGGTTCGGTTGTATCTCGGCTACGCCCTCGAGGTCCGCAATCGTACGTGCGATACGCAGTATCTTGTGATACGCGCGGGCACTGAGCTTCAGTTGCGTAAACGCGTCCTTCACGAGTTTTTGAGCCTGGGTCCCGAGCTTACAATGGCGCTCCACGAGCATAGCTGGCATCTGTCCGTTAAATAATATCCCGTGTCCCCGGAAGCGTTTCTTCTGTATTTCTATCGCCGCCTCCACGCGTCCGCGTATCATAGATGAGGTCTCGGTCGCAGCGGATGCATCCGCATCCTTTGAACCCGCAAGCTCGGCATGCGAAACCATCGGGGTCTCGATCTGTATGTCTATACGATCCAATAGCGGGCCGGAAATGCGATTGCGATATGTGATTATCTCGTTTTCTGTGCATACACAACGCTCAGTGCCGTTGTAACCGCACGGGCACGGGTTCATCGCCGCTACGAGCATGATATTACACGGATATGTAAAGGTCCCGTATGCGCGTGTGATGTTGATATGACGATCCTCAAGCGGCTGACGCAAGGTTTCCAGAACCTTTCGTTGAAACTCGGGCAGCTCGTCTAAGAACAACACGCCGTTATGAGCGAAGCTGATCTCCCCCGGCCCCGGATGTATCCCACCACCCGTCAGCGCGATATGTGAAATCGTATGATGCGGCGCGCGAAACGGGCGTGTATTAATAAGCCCAGCGTTTTCGTCGAGCAGCCCGCCGATCGAATATATCTTTGTGACCTCGATGCTCTCTTCATATGTCATCTGCGGTAACACGGACGGCAAACGCTTTGCCATCATAGACTTTCCGGAGCCCGGCGGCCCCATCATCAAGACATTGTGAAAACCCGCGGCCGCAATCTCGAGCGCGCGCTTTACACCGTGTTGCCCCCTGACATCCGCAAAGTCCAACGTTTCGTCACGTATCATAACCGGTGCGTCATCCGAAGAAAGCGGCTGTATCGTTGTACCCGAAAAATGCTTCACAAGCGACACTAAATCCTGAACAGGAAATACCTGTATGCCCCTGACAAGCGCCGCCTCCAGCCTATTTGCATATGGCACAAAGGCCGCGCTTACACCCGCAGCCTTTGCGGCCGCGAGCATCGGTAAGATACCCCTGACAGGCCGGATAGTGCCATCCAGCGACAGTTCACCTGTTACAAATACATCGCCGGGATCTGCCTTTATGATCTCTGACGCACATAAAATGCCCAAAGCAATAGGCAGGTCGAATGTCGGACCTGCCTTTTTTATATGCGCCGGCGCAAGATTTACGGTGATGCGCTTGACCGGATATGTAAATCCCGAATTCTTTATCGCGGTGCGGACGCGCTCTTTTGATTCCCGCACAGCCGAATCCGGCAAACCCACCACCTCAAACGCAGGCAGTCCCGTACTGACATCGACCTCGACATGCACAACATAACCGTCCACACTCAAAATAGCCCCGCTGTTTATCGTCGATATCATATAGATAGCCCCTTTGCGTTCGGTTTGGATTTTTTCTGTATATTTTTTCCATATTACATTAAGCGCCGATTTTTGACAATAGCGTGCTTTTGATATAACCGAAAGATTTACCTCGAATATTTTTATCAAATCAGAGTATCAATATTTCTTATGCCTCTGTAACTAAATTATCATATAAAATCACGCTGAACGCATCCTAAAACCATTCCAATATCGTGTATTTTTTGATATAATACTCAAGTTACATATTTTGCATACAAAAAACCCCAAAAACGGGGGATATTACATACAGGAGGTTTCGGTATGGGCTTTTTTGCGAAACGGTTTTCTGCGGTAAAGATAGTGAGCGCGGTCTTGGCGCTTGTAATGTTGTTAAATGCCATCCCCAATATAGCAGGGGATCTTTTAGCGTGGGCGGCCACCGGGGATATAGCCGTAGCGTTTGACACTACGCTTACCGAGGGCAAGCAGCCGGAGATAAGGAGTGTCAGCAGACCCTTTCCTACCGATACCGCTACACTCAAGCTCGACATGGGTGCCACAGGGACCAGCGGCACTCTAGCATATCATTCAAGCAAGGACGAGCAGACAACCATGACTATCGATATGGGTACCATCGGTGTTCAGAAGGTGGCAAATATATCGTTAGACATGATGCCGTTGAGCAGCGGACCGTCGATAGTAACGCCTTCCGACTTCTTTGTATATTCGACCATCGGTAAAAATAACGTCGAACCGGCATGGGTCAAATGGGATGATTATAAAAGCAATCCGTCCCTAAACGATCCCACCAAGCCACAGTATGTCTACGAGGATACCACTGTCACCCCGTCTCGGCTTGTATTCTCTGTCCCTTTGGGAACCGGTTATTCGTTTTCCGCTAAAGGAAGGGTATTCCATGTACTCTGGAACAGTCAGGACAATCTCTTCTATTTTACAACCACGCAAGTCAGAGAGGGTAATATCTACACCTTTAACTTTACGGTGGACGGAGTGGCACCAAAGCCCCTTAATGTACTGACCGGGCTTCGTAATGATTCGATCAAGGTTCAACCGAGGGCTAATACGGACAAGGTGTCCATCGCAAAGCAGGAAGGCAAGGAAGCATTGACGATGACTATGTCCGGTGTCGGCGGCGATCTTTTGGAATCGGAAGAGGTCGGCGGAGGTGACACAGAACTTGAGATCTCTGTAGATATACCAAGGGCTTTTTATACTCCGGGCGATGCCTTCGACTTTGTCGATGCAAACCCATTTAACATTATTAAACCAACAGACACGCTCTATCTCGATATGACCCCGACGGAGGGAACATTTATACAGGTAAAAATGACGGGGCTGACCGATTCGACAAAGCCGTCCGGACCGACCCCCGGCATTTATAACGTAAACGCTTCATTAAATGCACAGAATACAATAACGATAAAGGATTGTACCGTTAACAACGGTAAGCTCATATTAACCTTGGCTCATGTACCACCGAGCACCATATTCAACGGTATGAAGTTATACTTTACAGATACAGATATATTCAAATCACCGGAAACGCTTTATAAGGGAACAGTGTATTCGTTCCTTAAATATTCTATTGTGAAAAATATGGATTTAGGTAAGTTTTACTTAAAGCTTTTACCGTACAAAACCGGCAGGCGGGATGACCTGTACACGCTTGAACTTATGAAGCCGGGCAATAACGTCGAAATAAAGAGTGACGGATCTGGAAATCCGATTTACTTCCCATTAAACATTGATCCCAACGCGCCGGATACGGATATACTTGCGCGATTTGTTATGAACAAGGATGTTATTTCCCAGCAGCTGAAGTACACATCCTCAAAGTTTCCTCCCAGCTTAAGCATGCCTAATAATTTTGCGATCTACAAGGGAAGTGACAACGGTATTGATAAAGCCCCTAAGGTTATACCTCCCGAATCGGATCCGACTGCCGATTATGGTACGTTGTCCTTCTGGGCCAAATGGGATATAGCCAATGAAGATAATTTAAACGCGTTGATTGCCGCGGGTGGCACATTGGATATCAGATACCAGGTAAACGCATTCCTTAAGCCTGATATTTCCACCACTCGCTATCCGAATTTTTCACCTGAAGAAGGAACCGTGGATATTCATATCGAAAGAGCCGCGGATGGCAAGCTCTACGCGACCTATAGCGGCCTGAAGGTATCAAACAACGGCTCTAACATCGTAAGCGGAGGCTCATATACGCAAGAGCTTCGCTCATGGGTAGACAGCGCCAATTTCTTAGTACCCACGAATGTGTATTATGCCGATGTGCATTTTGTGACAGAGGCCGGTGATGTCAGCGCGTCGTTGCCCTCAAAGGATTTTTATTATCCCGGTATATATTTCCTTAATGTTGACCGCATGGATAAAAACGCCTCAGGTGCATATGTAAAGGGCGCGTCCTCGTTGATCGACAATATGACGATAAACGGCCCGTCGGGTCCGCAAGTGCCTCCGCCTCAGAATCTGGCAGCCAATCTCATATACCCCGACTTGGCAAATAATCCGACGGCTCCGACAGATACACGAGTAACCTTGAATATCCCTCCAGATAAAATGAGGGACTATTTTGCAAATACATTTGACTATCCCGATAAGGGTGTTCAGCTCAATCTGTATCTGTCTCAGAGCGAGGCAAGTATTAAGGCATTTACTGAAAACAAGGGTAGCATGCCTACAACCATAACGATTAATCAACCCGACACGGATACCTCCAGGGATCTTGCCTCACTCACATCCCCTGACGGTGTAAAGGCTATAGAGCTTTTACGCGCTGATCGGGTTATCGAATTGCCGTATACCTTTTCACCCGATAACGTGCAGAGGCTTGTTTCAGGCGGCGCGGTCCCAGTCGGCGAAGAATTCACCATTTTGGGCCTAGATAAAAACCGCAAGTACTATTTTACAGCCAACATTGTTGTTACGCAGAACAGCCCCGCATTGCCCGTACCATTGGTTGATATATCAAAGGCTTCCGGTATAGTTGCTCTTACAACCGGAACAAATGTAGAAACACCGGACGAATCCGAAAAGGTCCCGCCCGCCCCGACCGTCGGGCATGAAAATGTAGAGCAATCCACAGCAACGGTATGGTGGAGCAAGATCAATCCGACCTCCGGCTCTACGGAGTACATCGAATATGAGATCATCCGCCTCACCGACAAGCAATTGGACGCTACGATGCTGGATTCCCGTATAGACTTCGAAACCTTCTTTTCAAAAGCCATGCCGGAGGGTTCAAACCCGATAGGCCTAAGGACCTCAGGACCCGATCTTGAGATAACAAAGGACGGTGCCTCCTTCACGGCTGCGGATACAAATCTATATACCTATAAAAGTGATGTAGACCCTGTAAAGCTTATAGACAATACCTTGCTGCCAAACAAGGTGTACTTTTACTATGTTCGCACAGTCAGGGTCTTACCCGGTACCACGCCTCAAAAACGCATCGTATCTACCTGGGGGGCAACCTCGGTCACCACAACGCCGGTGAAAAGCCCTGAAAATCTTAAGGTGGAAACGGGACGCAATGATTATGACCCCAAAACAGAGGTCTTTATCAGCTTTGACGCGCCGATTAAGGATGTCTCACAGCTCGGCAAGGCTTACAGTCTTCAATATCAATTAAAAGCCGATGGAGAGGATTGGCAGGAGCCCGTGACTATGAACCCGTCTCAGTTGATTTCTTCGACAAGCGTAAAGGAAGGGTTTACACATTTCTTATATAAAATCACAGGCTTAAAGCCAGCCACGATGTATACCGTACGCGTAAGGATGATAGATGAAAACGGGTCTGCGTCTATGTATACAAATACCGAAACCTTCAAAACTGACATCAGTCAGGCAGACTACGACAACGACAAGAAAAAGGACGATTGGATGAACCTCCTGCAAAAGCTTCTCGAGGAGATTCTTAAAAAACCGTATTGGCAAATCGTAGACACTGCGGATGCGGCGGCGTTTGTAATGCGACCCGGAATGATAGATAGCTTCATATCACAGGCAAGGGACGGTTCGTTGATTTTACCGTCCGGAACAGGTCCAAAGAATGTCTACTATCTGCCGATGTCCGTATTGATGGCCGCTAACGAGGCCAACAAGGGCTTCAAGATAACCGGTCCAGCAGTTGATATCTATATTTCACCGAATGCGATAAACGAGGCAAATCCCGCGCTGGTTGCATTATCCGCGCATATAAAGCGCAAGGAAATATCAGATACAATGGTCAGAATCACGATTGTATCCGACAACAGAAACGAGTCCGTAGACGGAGCCGATCCGCTTTCACCTTTTGTTTCGTTCGATATCGAGGCGTTGGGGCTTACGACTACCGCCAAAGCATGGGATGACAAGGTTCTGCAAGAGCTTTCACAGCGTGTCGCAGCAAAGCTCACAGATAAAACCCTACAAGCCAAGATCACAAACGCTATAAAGGCTCAGACTATTAACGAGGATCTGGTGCAGCTTATTGAACAGCTCACCAATTCGATATTAAAGGAAATGCTTTCAGGCGTAGCCGGTCAATTGAGTGCGATCACGCGCTACACACAGCCGATTACCTCTGTAGACAGATCTATCATAATAGCCGCCAAGAACCTCGGTGACGATACCAGCGTATCCGGTTATCGTTTCGAAGCCGGCATGTGGACACCGTTCGACGCGCAAGAATTCGGCTCAGGTATGGCTATGTATGTAACCTCACCCGGTACGTATGTATTAGCCGGTTCAAAGATCAGCATCCCTAACATTGAAAAGGTTCAAGGTGCGGGTACGATTACGGGTATCGTTGCAAAATACGGTTTGGATGATTTCTTCGGAAAAGACGGTTCATTTAACTTGGAAGACAATGCGCAACGCTATCAGGTGGCTGGAAGCATAGCGCGCATGGCCGGGGCACCCAAAAATGCCGACAGCTATGAGTGGATCAAGAGCAATATGGGCCTTAGCGTATCCTCAAGGAATGCAAACAGGGCCATACAGCGTCAAGAAGCCATATACCTCGCCATGGCTCTGTATGAATCACGCACCGGTACAAAGATTTCGTCGATCAAGATACGCAACTATACACAGTTGAATAATGTCAGGAGCCTCGACGCATCGTACAAGAAGAGCGTACAAGCCGCATATGAGCTTGGCTTTATAAGCGATAGGGAATTTTCACCGCAGTCTTCGGTTTCTGTAAAGGAGATTGTCGAATTATTCAAGAGGATGGACGACAAGTTAGGCCTTAAGTAATTACCGAAGTAATGCATTGAGAGGGGTCATACACGGTGAAAGGTATTACAAGGAGATTTGTTTCAGTTGTTATGGTATTTACTCTGGTGTTTGCTGTTTTTCAGGGTACTGTCATGGCCAATTATCAAAACCCAGTACAGAATATATCGGCGAGGTTTATGCGCAATACGTTAAATTCATATGACATAAATTTGTCATGGAGTAAGCCTTCTACCTCTACAAAGGACCCTGGGGGTTCTCCGGACTCTGATGTAGCGCATGAGCCAGAAGGATACGACCTGTCCTACAGAAACACCTCCACGGGAGGCGGCAGCCAACCGCTGACCAATTCCAACGCTGATCCTAAGTCAACTACCATCGATCTGACAGGGTTAACCCTTGATCAAGGCAGCCTTTATGAATTTAGGGCTTTACCTTACCATGTTCATGTCACCCCGGCCGCCGGTACCACCCCCGAGCGAAAGGTACGGGCACTTATAGACACGGCCATCGAGGAGTATAGGGCGTTGTTTATGACCAATATAAAGGTCGAGGCTGAGGGTATAGGCAATAAGCTGGCGATTACATGGGATAATCCAAGATTTGACGGCAATGATTTCTTTACGCATTACCATATAACCTTTGGCAGTACCTCCTCGTCATCAGGTACTGCTATTTTGGGCGACAAGCAAATACCGATAGATTCTCCCGATCTTGTAAGGCTGCCAAACAACCGCTTACAGTACAGTTATGTCAGCGATAGCTTGCAGGTCGGTTCGATTTATTGGGTCACAGTGGAGCCCCAGCGTAATCCTGCAAACACCGCAGACGATATTCGTGGCAGACGACCCGAGGATATCACGACAGTAAGCGGCACCAATAATGTAAAGTACAAGCTGTTTTTCCCTACAAAAGCCGAGGTACCATACAAGGCAGACGGCGTTATGATCAAACAGCACTTACAGGCATTGCCGGATGGCGGTGATTATGTCCGACTGGTTTGGGGCAGTTTAGCCAATTCGGATGTTTTAAAGAACAATAAAGTAATAGGAGCTAAGTTGGAAGTCTTTATGGCTGACGACGAGGCCATGTCGGTTAATAGAGTTTTAATCGGTACCCTTTCCGGTGAGAATATCCGTACCATCAACTTCTGGAGGACGGCAAGACCTAAGGACAGCATCGTATACTATCAAATAAAGCTGTCATACACCCTCGACGGTCAATTAGTCGAAAACGTGTCCAATGTAGCCTCCTTTGATCCGATATACAGCGATTTCGAGCCATACAGACCCACCATTTATCCACCTATAACAGATAACGCTAAGAAACCTCTGTCCATGACCGTAGATTTTGAAGCGTTTGCGCGTCCGTCCTACAATGCTGACGAAATACCCGATCCGAAATACGATAATTTGTACATCGACAAAAACATTGAATACAGTTTCTATGTCACCGATGCATTAAAGAATTTGGACAGTACGCTGATTAAACCTGTACTGATCGCACCGGGTACAAACTTCACAGAGGTAAAAAAAGACAACAAGCCTATATACACGACTAACCTCACCCAATACTCGTATTACGATGAAGCAGCGGGTACGTTCGATACAATACCGCTTGATGACAACAAGGTCTATTACATCAAGATTATAGCAACACGCGTTCAGCCCAGCGGAGTAATACAGTTTTCACAGCCCGCATACGGCTCCCATTTCATTGCACCGATAGGTCCCGTACCGACCAACCCATTGATGATGACGCGTCCGCCGCTGCGTATAAAAAAGGACGCCAACGGTATAGAAGTCATTACAGAGAATTCGATCACAATACAATGGGCAACAAAGTATTTTGAAGTTTACAACGAAGCCGATAAAGCCTGGTACGCAAAGCTTGGCGTTCAAGACGGCACCATATATTTCGGGCCGAGTGCCAATGATTTGCCCGAGTCACAGGTACTGTATCTGAACGAATACAAGACAGAGGCCGCTGTGCGTAGCGCTCTCACAGCTCTCGGAGCTAATGACGCCGGCATCTTGCCCGTCCGTTTTACCGATATATCCGGCAGCCAATACGAGCTGCACACGATTACCTACGAGGCTATGGAGGAGCTGGGCGGGTATGATATCTATGCCGCGTTCCTGAACGATCCGGAATCACAGGACATGTGGACAGAGATAAAGCCCGCAGGAAAAGAGCCCGACCTCGAGTTCGAGGTTACATTAGAGGATGTACCAACTACGGGTGATATGACCCCCAATACGCCTTATGTAATATTCTTCCGTCCGTTTACGGTAGATACATCATCGGGCGCAACCAAGCGAAACGCCGCGTACCCCACATTCGTAATCGGCACGACCCTAAAACCCAGAGAACCTATCGTCGTAACCCCGACTGTGCCTGTCGTTATCCCGGTCGACTCGACGGATATGACAGTGACTGTGAAATGGGAATATAACCCGAACCTGAACTATGAACTGCGTTATTCTGATATTGCGACGGACTATCCGGAGGGCGGTACAGCTATCGCACCCGAGGACATCAAGGCCACGGCAGAGATAAAAAAGGAAGACGGCAAGGAATATATCTACTACACGATAAAAAATCTGTTCCCCGACAACACCTATTATATTTGGGTGCGCGCATCGAACATACCGGAAGAGGGGAGTAATACCCCCGTATTGGTCTCCGCGTGGTCAAACCCCGTCACACAAAAGACCAAGGATATAGCACCGCCTGACCCGCCGAAGGGACTGGGCCTTGCATCCAAGGAGCATGTGGACATGTACAACAAATTAGCATCCGTAAAGCTGCTGCCTATCGATAAGGATTACGCGATACTTGAATGGATGAGAAACTATGCGGACACTGGCGAGGTAAAGGCCGCGCAGGGCGGAGCCGGGGGTAACACACCCACAGACGCTGCACAGCTTTTACTGCCTGAAGTACCTAACATGTACCTAGCCCTTTTTAGCAACCTGATTCCGAACAAGACCTATTATGTACGTGCACGCACATTCCTTACCGTTACAAAGAATAAAGGACAGGGTCAGAACACCTCGTCGGGCATTGAGGCACAGTACAGCTATCAGATTCAATTGTCAGAATACGAGGACTTCACGGATGCCAAGGAGATATACGTTCCGCCGCTTGAGGATTTGGAGACGTTAGATCCGATTTATACCAAACGTAAGGAATCCGTATGGGGCACGACGATCTCAATATATACCTCGAAGTATGAAGGTGAATACGACGGTAAGGAAACACCGGATCAATATCCGTTACCCCCGGAGGATTTCGAGATCATTTTCAATGCGCAGACGAATACTCTCACATATCGTTTCCGCACAAATCAAAAGGATGCTACCGGCGCGAATGACAATAATGTCGACCAGCGCTTTATATCGAAGCTCGTGGCTCAACGTGTATACACCTATACCGTAGACCTTTCCAAGTATAACAACAACACCGTGTCAAATAGGGTAGTCGAGCTGCCGTATTCGATCGTAAAGGCGTTCGACGAACGAAAGATCAGCCTGAAGTTGGTAGCTGACAATGTATCCGTAACATTCGGCCCGGGTAGCCTCGAAACAAACGCTGTAAAGAGCTCCTCTGACTTCGGTAGGAGCGCAAGCTTTAAGCTGACTATGTCGGCCAATCCGTCGTCGGTACCGGCTTTGGATTACGGAGATGTATATGCATCACAGCCGCAGAAATTGACGGCGCAGATGGTATCGGCTAACAGAACAATCAACGTAGACCAGTTTGCAAAACCCGTGCAGATGACTATGAAAGCCAATGACCGCACGCAGATGACCGAAGCCAATACAAACATGTTTATCGCGCATTCGAACACCGTTGGCTGGGAGAATGTAAAGGCTAACTATGACAAGGCCTCGGGTGCATTTACCGCGCAGATAATCCGCTCAGCAAACTACGCGGTCGTTTCGAAGACAGTATCTAAACCGGAAGCACCGACTGATCTTGCGAATCTAACGGCAGAGGGCCTATTGGATGCAAACGACATCCGCGACGCGATCTCGAATGTTACGAGTAAAATAAACATTACCGACCAGAAGCGTATAGATGCAAGCGCTACTATCACCGCAAATCAACTAAACCAGTTGATGGCAGCAGTCGCGTATAAGCGCAAACAGATCGCTATAAACGAGAGCATGTCTGACAAGGATTATCAGAGCCTTGGCAAGGCCAAGATGCTCGTAACAGGTGCCGAGCTCACGCGCGAGCAGGGTATAGACGCATTAGTAAAGCTCTACGAGCAAAGAACCAAAACGGTAATAAAGGGTGTACCCACACTGAACGAGAGCTATTTCACAGACATTAAAAACGCCTCTGCGCAGTATCAGAAGAACCTGCTCAAGGCGGACGAAATTGGTTTCTTTAGTGAAAATGTTCAGAAGGTGAACCCAAAGGGTAAGTTTTCTATGGGTGATGCTATGTATATGCTCAACATCATCATAGAGGATGCAGGGATGTAGGAAGAAAACCCTAACCACGGATTTACACGGATGAGAACGGATTACACGGACAACAACATAAAGGTGTTGGAAGCCGCGTGTATCTGCAATCATCCGTGCATATCCGTGGTTTTTTTCCTGACAACTACATAAAAAAACTGCCGGCAATAAATTGCCGGCAGCCTGACAGCTGATGCCGCCCCTGAGATTATTCCTCTACGGGAGCGTCTACTGGGCATACGCCCGCGCACGCACCGCATGAGATGCATTCTTCCTTATTGATGACATACTTACCGTCTCCCTCAGAAATGCAGGAAACAGGACATTCGCTTTCACATGCGCCGCAACTAATACAACTGTCGTTTATAATATAGGCCATGTAAAATCACCTCCTCATTTTTTCTCCCTGATATTCTATAACAGTTTTGCATGTTTAGCAAGAACTGATGTAATATCTATTCCATATAACTTGACAAATCACCTCAGGTTTGGTAATATCCTTGCCGTGAACGCTACTGTAGCTCAGCCGGTAGAGCAATTGATTCGTAATCAATAGGTCAGGGGTTCGAGTCCCCTCAGTAGCTGATAAAACCGCTAATTATTTAGCGGTTTTATATTTTGTATGAGGATTTTATCTGCTTTTTATGTTTGTACACACTTCAAATATTGTCTACCTCCATAATCTATGGTATGATTCAAACAATCCCGAATTTTGGGAAACGAAAGGACGAAGTATTATGAAACCGATCATATTTAGCGGTATGCAGCCTACAGGTGTTCCGTCTCTTGGCAATTTTATTGGTGCTATAAAAAACTGGGTGCAGCTGCAAGATGATTATCGTTGTATCTATTGCGTAGTGGATTTGCATTCTTTGACGGTCAGACAGGATCCCGAGGAGTTGCGCAAAAAGGCTCGCGAGCTACTGATCCTTTATATCGCGCTGGGTGTTGACCCAGACAAGAGCATCATATATTTTCAATCTCAGCTACCGCAGCATGCTGAGCTCGCATGGATACTAAACTGCTTCACATATATGGGCGAGCTCGGACGCATGACGCAGTTCAAAGAGAAATCCGCACGTCACGAGGATAATATTAACGCGGGTTTATTTACGTATCCCGTATTGATGGCCGCCGACATACTGCTGTTCAAGACTGCGCTCGTACCGATCGGCGACGATCAAAAGCAGCACCTTGAAATCTGCCGTGATATCGCTATGCGCTTTAATAATCTCTTTGGTGATACATTTGTGATACCGGAGGCATATTACGGTAAGGTCGGAGCGAGGGTCATGAGCTTGCAGGAGCCCGAACGTAAGATGTCCAAATCAGAGACGGCAAACCTTAACAATGTCATATATTTATTAGACAGCCCGGACGAGATCATGAAGAAATTTAAAAAGGCCAAGACAGACTCGGGCAGCGAAATATGCTTTTCACCGGAGAAGCCAGGCGTGTCCAATCTACTGACGATCTATTCCGCGCTCACAAAGAAATCCGAGAGCGAAACCGAAAAGGATTTTGAAGGACTGCGCTATGGTGATCTGAAGCGCATAGTAGGGGAGACGGTTGTGGATGCGCTCGCACCCGTACAAAAGCGTTTCGAGGAATTAAAGCGTGAGACCGCCTACATCGACAAGCTTATAGAGAATAATCGCCTACAGGGATATGAGATGGCTGAGGCCACACTCAAGGATGTCAAAAAGCGCGTGGGGTTATATATATGAGCCCAAGATTGAATGCTCGCAGGCTGGCGATTACAGGCTGCATAGCAGCGTTATATGTTGCACTCACGATGGGTTTGCCTATGATTAGCTACGGCCCAGTTCAATTTAGGATCTCGGAGGCTCTAAACCTTTTTGCTTTGATCGATCCGCTGTTTGGACTTGGGGTAATCGTGGGCTGTTTGATTTCGAATTGTTTTTCACCGCTCGGGCCGATCGATGTATTTGTCGGCACCATTGCGACCACTATTGGATTATATACAATGATCTATATGCATAAACGGACCGGCAACCTGTTTGTTTCCTCTCTGTGTCCGATGTTTGCAAATGTGCTTGTTGCATTTGAACTCACATTTGTTTTTTCCACTCCGCTGATTTATAATATCTTTACTGTATTCATCGGTGAATTCGTAGTCATCACCTGTATTGGTTGTCCTCTGTTTGTGCTGTTGCAAAAGAATCAACCACTCATGCGGATGATGAAGTCAAGTAGTAGAGAGGAAGGATAATATGGAAGTTGTAAATTGCCCGCGTTGCGGCAAGTTATTCAACAGAATGTCGGATTCCATCTGTCCCGCTTGTATAAAAGCAGAAGAGGGCGTGTTCCAGAGCGTTAAGGACTACATCAGAGAGAACGAAAGCTGCACGCTCAAGGATGTAGCCGAGGCGACAGGCGTGAGCCATAAGAAGATCATGGCCTATATCCGCGACGGCCGTCTGGAGATATCAAAGGGTATGCAGGGCGATGTCAAGTGTGATC
>CAZUNC010000023.1:0-20271 GCA_964621475.1 uncultured Defluviitaleaceae bacterium
GGACAGACGTATTTTGACGGAGTGGCTCATGGCGTATGCGAGCAGTCGCAGGCTGTTATTTGAGATATTGGAGTTTGAAAGTGCGTTGGATTTTTTTGATGGGTTTGCGGCGGGTGTATTTTCGGTTGTGTTTATGGATATCTACATGTATGGTATGGACGGCATGGCGGCTGCAAAGGAGATATACAGGCTGGACCGCGAATGCAAGATCATCTTTCTGACGACCACGGGTGACTACTCGGTTCAGGGTTACTCGGTTCGGGCGGTCTATTACTTAGTCAAGCCGCTTTCGGATGCCGAGCTTTTACAAGCGATGGAGCTTTGCGAGCTAAAGCCGGAAAACCGTGTGCCGTTATTGGCCGTGGTGTTAAGCGGTACTCGTCTGGGGTTGGATACATCGAAGATCCTCTACATAGATTACATAAACAGGGCGACCCGCATTCATATATCGGATCAGATCCTCACGGTCAGCGGAACCTTTTCCGAGGTCACTGCGCCGCTTATGAATGACGGGCGGTTTCTGTTATGCATACGCGGGGTTGTCGTAAACATGCGCTACATAACCAGGCAGGAGGGCGACCTGTTTGTACTACAAAACGGTGAGCGATTACCCATCAACATACGCAGAAAGAAACATATCTTGCAGGCATATCGGAGGTTTGTGTTTGGGAGCATGGGGGAAATGAAATGAAACGGATCGCGGCGATTATATTTGTTATTGTATGCTGCTTATGCCTCATTCTTACGGTGGTCGCAGAGGATGTGGAGGCGGTGGGCGGTACGGTGGTTTCTGTAATGGGCTTTAGGATGACGAGCAGGGCTTATGTCAGTGAAATACCTGAGACACTGGACTATCTGGCAAACGAGTTGAATTGTACATACGGGATTATTGAGCGCGACGGCGTGGAATACGAGGCGGACATTCCGCTGCGTTGGATGCTTGACGAACCACCAACGGGTGCGGGGTTACATATATTTGTGGCTGATGTGCTCGCGCCTGAGGGCTGTATCTTTGCCGAGGGCGTGCCACAGCAGTTGATTTTGAAATATATGTTTTACGAGGATCCTGTGCCCGAGGAGCCTAAGGAGCTTGTAGCCCTTGTGCCACGCAGCGCAAACATCGGCACCCGTATGCTCCCATTGAATGACGGTGAAGCACTTGCGGCGATTATTGATAACATTATGTTCAATATGGATATGGTAGCCGCCGTAACGGAGAATAACTGGGACTCGGTCAACCTGATACTCGAGCGTTTCGAATCCGATGTGCAAACCGATATGACTGGTGTGTATGAGATTAGACTTTATTATATGCTCGCACCGGAGGATGTGGAGGGGTTTATATTACCGGAGGCGGTGCGCGTTCTGCGTATCCCTGTTTATGTGTTTGACCCTGATCTGCTGACAATTACGTACGGAAACCAGACAGGCAACTATATAAACATTGCATCCTCGCATATGATTGATACCGCTCTTTTTGATCATGTGACAGAATATGTCTACAGCGCAGACGCGTTGTTGTCCGACGAGGCATTAAGGTCTGCGGCTTGGCAACCCCTCGATACGGTGATGTATAAATACGCCTCCTTTGATATACCGCGCAGTTTCTTTGAAACTGGTAAGAATTATTACATACGATTCAGATCTGGAGATAAAATCTCAAATATACTCTGGCTAATGGATGACGGTCGCGAGGTGTTATACAGCGACAAAGGTGGTGACCGCGACGGAGGCGACGGATCCGGTGCAAGGCCACCGGAAATCACTCAAGACCCACCGGACTTGGATAACAATACTGGCGGCGATGATACCGATGATGAAGGAATCGATAGCGGAGGAATTGAGAGTGGAAACGGGAACGGTAATGTCGGTAGCGGCGGCGAACATCAGCAGACACCACCGTTGTACATACCTCCAGCGTTATATTTGGGCTTAGGTACATATATAAGAGAAAACGATACGACGAAGCAGACAGCGGATCAGAGTAAGGAGGATAAAAAAATGCCTCCACCCGTTGTTTCTGACCAGTCGGAGGCACTTCAAGAAGCTTTCCAAGAAGAAGCAGAAGTAAAGATAGAATCAGAAGTAGAATCCGGTGACGATAACACTCAGCCTACAACCGAACCCTTACCCCTTCCTACGGGCGTACCCGTAACACCTACTATTGCCATGAAGGAATCCTTCGGTGAAACCCGTGATATTATCTCGGGCACAAGGCTGCGCATGATGCTCGAGGATACCGGAGCCGCGCGTTTCTCCAAACAGGGCGTAACCATAACCATATCAGCCCAGGTACTCGCGCAGCTTGATATAAAAGACACGGACCGAATATCCGTAACCATCGAGCGGCTGAGTAACACTACGTTTAGATTTAATATTGAATTAAATGGCGTGTTGTTATCGGATTTGCCCGAAACGGTAGTGATGTTACCGTATCAAAAGCAAAGCCCAAGTTCCGAGTTGATCGTAACCGACGAGCTCGGAAGCTCCAGAACAGGTAGTTATGACAGCTCCCTTGAAACCGCGTCGTTTATGGTCGATCACACCGGGCAGTTCATCATCAGCGAGAATATCCAAGAGGTTTATGCCAACAGCTCAGAAATGCGGCCTACGAATACGGTGCAACGTAACAATCCTACAATAAATAATCCCACAGCAAAAACACCAAAGGTAGATACAGCATTAACACATAAGCCTGTGACGGCTGCATCCGCCACTCCCAAATCCGTTAACATGCCACTTATGGCCGTAGCTATTGTCCTGCCGATCACCGTTTCGTGCGCCTGGTTTTTTCGGAAACGGTGGCCTAAGAGATGAAGGGCTTGCTGCTTGCGCTGCTGATATCCTCGTCTTTATTCCTTCTGCTTTACCGATTTGACAACAAATACACCAACACGGCAACGCAAGCGGCCGACGGGTTGCTCGTTCTTTCAGAGGCCGATTTAAAAGAGCACCCGATAAGATATTTATCGGGTGGTTGGGCTTTTTATCCGGGGGTTTTGCTTTCACCCGAGGATACAGCCAGCGATATGTCCGAGCGATACATGGTCTACACGATGCTCGGCGAGCGTACGCGCTTTGACCTTGGCAACACAAACCTGCACGGTAGCGCAAGTTATCTGATGCATATGCGTCTGCCCAAAGGGCCTAAGGTCTATGCACTGGAGCTGCCCGAGATCTTTTCGGCCTATAGGCTCTATGTGAACGGAGAAATTTTGTTGACGGTGGGTAATCCGGAGCGAGACGCATACACCGCACGCACGGTAAGCCGCGTTGTAACCTTTGAGACGGCGGATAAGACGGATATATTATTTGCGGTCAGTGATTACTCACATTTTTATAGCGGTATGGTATACCCACCCGCGTTCGGACGACCTGATGCCGTCGATACGGCCCGCATGCTAAGGTTATGGCTGCGTGTGATCATATTGTCCGTGGCTATAATAGGCGCATTACTTGCATTATATCTCGGACTGCGCATGAAGCATCAAAACACCTTGTTATTTGTCCTACTTAGTCTGGCCATGTGTGGTTATACTTCTTATCCGCTGATCCACGCGGCGCTTACGCTGCCGGTCTTTCCATGGTATGTGATAGAGCTTTGCAGTGGTTATTTGATTACGCTATTGGTTATTGTTTTACACAACCAGCTCTGCGACACGGAACGGATAACACGGAATATAAGCATCGTAACCGCTTCGGCGGTCTGTGCGATAGCGCTGATGTATGGCCTGTCGTCCGCTTACCTGACCGTACCGGTGATGGATGCGTTTTCGTATTTGATACTCGTCTACAAAGCATCTGTGGCCGCGTACCTGCTTGTGACGGCGTTCTTGGCGTATAAAACGCGCGGTGGCAAAGCGTGGCCGCTGCTGTGCGCGACGCTTTTTTATGCGGTTGCGTTCGCTTGGGATCGGATGCTGCCGTCTTATGAGCCTATATATGGCGGTTGGTTTATGGAGATAGGCAGTGTGGTATTGGTCGTCTCGATGGGTTATACGCTCTGGCGGGATCTCGTGGATGCATATACAAACAGCCTCGTAATTGCGGAGGAGCACCGACAGGTTTCTCGGCAGCTGTCTATGCAGCTCGAATACTCCACGCAGCTCACGGAGCGTGCAGAGGAAAACCGCCGCCTAATCCACGATTTTCGTCAGCATCTGCGTGCGATAGACGGGCTCGCGCAGGACAGCGGCGATCAGCCCGTGAGAGAATATCTCGGGCGGGTGGCGCAGCTGACCGAAAATACAGGGTTTACGATACACATTTCATTTTGTCAAAACCCTGCCGTGGATGCGTTATTGGGGTATTATTACAGCGCGGCTAAGAAAATGAATATCGACATGCTCGTGAGGCTCGTATTACTGGACGAGTTAAAGCTCACGGATGTTGAGTTGTGTTCGGTGCTTGGAAACCTACTTGAAAATGCGCTCGAGGCCTGTGAGCGACAGACGGACGGGAACCGTATTATCCGAATCAGCAGCATGGATAACGGCTCTTCATTTTTTCTGCTCGTGGAAAACAGCTACGACGGCATAGTAAATAAACGCGGCGATCAATTTTTGTCACGCAAATCGGAGCCGACCCGCATAGGCATCGGGCTCGGCTCCGTGCGTCAGATATTGGAACGATATGGCGGTACATTGGATATCTTTCCGGATGAGATGATGTTCAATGTTGGGGTGTGCATCCCGTGCTCAACAGTTCAGACAATGCGCGGACCGACTGCGCAGTATATTCATACAGCGCGACAAAATGCTTCACATTCGGTATCAGATTGATGTCATAGGGTATGCGCGTTGCGATCATGAGCAACTCCCCGTCAACCTCGAGCAGTCTGTTTACAAGTCTTACCTGCTCCGTAAAGATCGCGGCATTATATGTAGCGATAATGATATGCTCGTATTGCGAGGCCTTTTGTATGACCTCATCGATCTCCTCATCGGTGGGTTTATGTGAGATCACATGGCTGTCTAAACCGAACCGGCTGCCGATGATCGACGCGAGACTGTTGACGTTGAGCTTGCCATCCGCATCATTGAACGAAACAGCCGAAGTAGAAATGATCAGCGTCCTTCTGCCATCCATAACAAAACCACCCTTGATAAACCGTACCGCATTGCGGCTGAGTTGTTCGGAGAAGCTTGCATGGTCTTCGTACTCGTTGTCCGAGACTGTACCCAAATGATGTTCATATTCGGATAGTTTAAACGATGCCTTGGCCTTGAGGATGCGCTCGACGGATGCGTTGATACGTTCCTCCGTTATCTCGCCGGAGGCTATCGCCTCGAGCACCAGTTCGATCGCTTTTGCCTGCTTATCTCGTGCGTGGCTCACGCAGACGAGATCCGCTCCGGCCTTTATCGCCATCAATGCGCCTCTCTCGGTACCCACAGTGGCCGCAATCGCATCCATCTCCATGCAGTCCGTGATGATCAAACCGTCAAAGCCAAGCCTTTTACGCATCAGCCCGGTCAGGATGTCGTAGGATAACGTACCCGGGAGGCCGTCACTCGTGATGTTTTCAAATAGGATATGCGAGCTCATGACAGCGGCTACACCCGTTTCTATCGCTCGCTTAAATGGAATCAACTCAACCCCCTCAAGGCGTGAAATGCTGTGCTTGATAATCGGCAGAGCCGAATGGGAATCCGTACTTGTGTCGCCATGACCCGGGAAATGTTTTGCACAGGCGAGCACGGCGTTTGCTTGCAGGCCTTTTATGAATTGCGTGCCGAAATCCGCAACGAGCTTTGGATCCTCGCCATAAGATCGTACCCCTATGACCGGATTGCCGATATTGTTGTTTACATCAAGCACGGGCGCAAGGTTTAGGTTTATGCCCAGGCCTCGCAGCTCCTGCCCCATGTATGCCCCGACCGTGTAAGCGTCTTGCGGCGTGGATGTTTTACCTATAGCCATCGCAGACGGAAAAAACGTGGCCCCGTTATATATGCGCGTGACCATGCCACCCTCCTGATCGACCGCTATAAAGGCCGGTATGCCGGAGGGCATAGACCCCATCACGTTCTGTACCTGACGGCTCAGTTCGATGATCTGATCCTTGTTTGATAAGTTGCGTGTGAAGTAAATGATATTACCGATGTGATATTTGCGGATATGTGACGCGTCCTCATCCGTGAGCCGCGTTCCTGCAAAGCCCGCGACAAACAACTGCCCTACCCTTTGCTCCAATGTCAAATTGCTTATTATTTCATTGATACCCATTGCACAGCCTCCTTTTATATGTAACAATTCCTAATGTAGTTATATCATATCCGACAGTTAAGGCAAGCGCTATCGCAACGCAGGAGTGCTTTATTAACACAAAACGGAAGAAGATCATAGCGAGCGGGTTTACATATTGCCGTTCGAAGCCCCCGCAGAGCCTCATTTCATCATATTTCATGCAAGGCATATACGATTGGCAATCTATGTGATAAAGCCAATACAAATGTCAACAACAAGGGGCTGTAGCAGAGGGTTAAACTCTGCTACAGCCCCTTTTACAAACAGTCTCCAAATGACCAATAATCAGATTATTGATCACCTATTATCTGCTTAAACTCTTCCATCTCAACAAAATACGGCACGGCATTTCGTTTAAGCAGCAACGGGTTTGTATACTTATCATTCAACCCATTATCGCTCGTAAAGGCCAGCTTAAATCCCTTCTGCCACAGCAGCGAGACATTCCTGTCGCAAAACAACCCAAAGGTATACGCAAATACATCTTTTCCACCGACGATATCGTGACTGTTACAGCGATCAAGGTCAGATGAAAACTCCTCGTCCGATGCTGTCATCATCGCGCTGGCGGTTTCGCTTGTGCGTGTGTGCATGTTGTCCGTGTGGTTTGCATATTCAAAGACATCGGACATTTCATATAAATCCTTTTCTGTCAGGCACACCGACCTTTGACTGTCAAATACTTTTGGCTCATCGTGCAGCCAATTGGTCACCACAAACGCCACGGCATGAAAACCCAATCGCTTCAAGATCGGATACGCATATAACTTCACCGACTGAAAGCAATCATCAAACGTCAACAACACCGACCGCTCAGGTAACGGTTTATCCCCATAATAAAAGGCCTTTATTTCATCGAGTGTCAGCGTATGATAGTTCTGTTCACACAGATAGGTCATCTGCTGTTCAAAGCTTTCAAGCGTTACGAATAACGGCGCGGGCAGGACATCATCGTATCCCTGTTTCACATCTATATGGGATGGGTGTTCGGGATCAAAGCCGTCCGTTTCTCTTATTTCATGGTACATAAGCGTCGAAAATTGCATCTTCTTATCCCCTTTGGTGTGTATGACTCTTACAGCAACGGCTCCAGCAGTTTCTTTGCCATCAGTATATCGTCACGCTGCTTGTCGCCGGATATTTCGCGCTCGATCGTGACCGCGCCTTTGTATCCGACCTCATGCAGCTTGGCGATAAACGCGGGTATATTTACCATACCCTCCCCGAGTGGCATTTCCTCACCAAGCGCTTTACCGTTTGTGGGGTAGCAGCCGTCCTTTGCGTGCACGCCGCGTACCAAATGCCCGACGATGGACAGCGCGTCGATCGGATTAGCCTTGCCGTACATCAGCAGGTTTGCCGGGTCAAAGTTCAATCCGATGTTGTCCATATCCACATCGTTTATGAGCCTGAGCAAGCTGACCGGGGTTTCCTGTCCGGTTTCGAGGTTAAAGCCGATGCCGTGTTGCTTGTAACAGCTTGCGATATAACGCAGTGCGGGCACGAGCTCCTTATAGGTTGCGTTGCTCGGATCCTCAGGAATAAATCCGATATGCGTGCATACGTCCTTCACACCCAGATCGGCCGCGAACTTGGCCTGTCCGACGAGCTCCTTGATCCTGATAAAGCGATACGGTACCGGTACGATGCCCAAGGTCAACGGTCCTTCGATAAAGTCCCAAACCGCGGGGCCCGACCACGAGCCTATCAAAGCGGTGATTTCCATGCCCGCTTTGGCTGTAGCCGTGCGTATCAGTTCGGCGTTTTCAGCTGTCTGGCTTTCGAGGCCTATCGCCAGCTGACAGGTAAATATACCGTTGTCCGTACACCATTTGAGCTTATCCTCAAACTGACTGTTGAATTCTACAATTGCTCCTAATTTCATTTCTGCATCTCCCTCATCTTTTTATTCTATATCTATATATCTCGCGTAGATGCTCTGCATCTTCGCGTCTACGCACGCTATACTCTCGGCGCATTCCAACAGCTCGCTCTGTATGTCCTCATTTTCGGACAAGGCCGATTTATATTTGAGCTGGTGCTCGAGGCTCGCCCAAAAATCCATTGCTATCGTTCTGATCTGCACCTCTACAGGCACGCGCTTCGTTTCACCAGATAGAAACACCGGCACCGCGACGACCACATGCAAGCTACGGTAACCGTTTTGCTTCGGCTGTTTTATATAGTCCGTCTGCTTTATCAATGTAATATCGTCCTGTTTTAATAACAGCTCCGATATCTTGTATACATCGTTTATGTAATTACATATGACCCTGATACCGGCTATATCGGTCAGCCGCGTAATCGCGAGATCAATATCCGTATCATATCCGCGCCGATTGAGCTTGTCCATTATGCTCTGCGGCTTCTTCAGACGGCTTTCCATATGGTGTATCGGGTTATGCGCGTATTTGACATGAAACTCATCGTCCAATATCTCAAGCTTTGTGCTGACCTCTTTTATAGCGGCGCTATATAGCTGCTGCATCTCGACTAATTTCTTGATCGTACTCAGTATCTCATCATTTGGCTTATCGAGTAATCCCGCTCCGAATTTAAAATCATTCAGGTTAATCTTAGCTTTTCTCTCTATTATCATCCGTTCCCCTCCGAAACCAGTTCGTTAAATAATCCTGCGTAAAACATTATGCATTTATCAAGCTGAGCCTTTGTGATGCGCTCGTTATGATTGTGTATCCTACCAAGCTCTTCCTTTGACAGCTCCAGCGCCGAGAATTTCAAAACGGTATCAGATATCCTGTTATAGTGTCTGGAATCCGAGCACGCAACCATCAAATACGGCGAAACGATAGCCTCACCCCATGTAGCAGCGACCGCCCTCTCGACGAGCTTATAACCCTCGCTGTTTACATCCGCATAACTCGACGCGTTGTTACCACTTACGATCTCCACCTTCACCTTCGGATTGTTTACGGCCTTCGTTATGTGCTTGACTACATCGTCTAATGTATCAGAGTTGATCAGTCTGAGGTTAACATACGCCGTGGCCACATTAGGCAGGACATTCGTTTGCTTGCTGCCAGAGGCCATTGTCACTGCCATCGTTGTTTTCATCATAGCGCCAAGCTCCCCGCCGATCGCCGATCCGATCACCCGCACCACCGGCGCAAACAGCCAGAGGTTCGCGCAGAGTATTCGCATACCAAATCCCGCATGCCGCCCGATCCGTTCAAACATGAGCCTCGCGGGGTATGTGAGCTCAGTATTAAACGGCTTGTTTTCAGACGCAACGATCGCCTGTGCAAGCACACCCACGGCGGTATGCTTTGGCGGTGTGGACGCATGTCCGCCCTCACCTTTCACCGTGAGGCTCACATTCGCGAGTCCCTTTTCGCCTATCCCTATCACCGCGATCTGCTTATCCACACCCGGGAACACGTTACGCACAACAGCCCCACCCTCGTCCAAAACCAGCGCGGGTCTTATGCCCCTACCCTCAAATAATTTCACCATCTCTTGTGCCGCTCTGCCGAGTACCTCTTCATCACCCGCGAACGCTAAGTAGATGTCACGCTCGGGTTTAACCCCTTGCTTCATCAGAGCCTCCGCGGCCTCCATGATGCTACAGAGCGTACACTTGGTATCCAGCGTGCCACGCCCCCAGAGCGTATCCCCTATGATCTTACCTTCAAACGGTGGATTTTCCCACATATCCTCGATCACAGTCACCACATCGTAATGAGACATCAGCACTATCGGATCCTTCGGGCTCTTGCCCTTCCATCTGAGTAATATACCCGTTTCAGCGGGCTGTTCGTATTCGCAAACCTTATATACAGTCGGGTACAATTCCATTAATAGCGACTTAAAGCGTTCAAAGGCCGACATATCCACTGTACTCATATCCACATTTGAGATCGTAGGTATTTTTATCATCTCGGCCAAGTGTTCAAATGCATTAGGGGTATCGAGGCTAATAGGCTTCCGTGCGGGCCTCTCCATTTGTAACGGTTTAAATAATTGCGCTCGCACCAGCAGCACAACGATTAATACAACAACCAACGCGGCGATCAACAGCATAACATAACCCATCTCAGACCCTGCCCTTCTTATACAGGAAGCGCGCGTATGCAATCGATACGAGCGCGGCAACCGGGATCAATATCCCCACAGGCAAACTCGGACTAATGATAAACAGCACAAGCATAACAGCGATAGGCACGGGCGCGATGCGCTTATTGCGTACTATGTACACAAGCCCGAGGCCTCCGAACAGCGCCGGTAGCAGATTTGCGAACGCCGGTGCGAGTACAGGCGCGTTTAATATAGGCATCACAAACGAAAAACTGAATACGCCCACCGCGAGCACCACCGTCGTGACTATCGAGGAGACCGCCACGGAAATGGTCGATATGATCTCGCCCTCCTTGGTACCCGGATCGACCTTTGCGGCCGTCATTGCATTCAATGCACACGGCACCTTTAACGTCGAGAGATTGCCTGTGACAAACCCGAGATATGTGCCGCCGCTACCCAACATCGGTGCATATGTAAGTACCTCGATGACCCCCACAGGGCCGAACAACGCAATGATCGGCAGATAACCCGCCAGAAACTGCCCGAACCCCGGAAATGAGCCGAGTGATACGGATATGATAACGGGTATCGCGATAAAGAGTAAAATAGCCGCGACAGTCCATAACCTACCCCAGATGTGGATTTGATGTTCATAGTTTTTATTCATTTTATCACCCTCACTTTAACCCTCATCTTATAAAATCCCCGGTATACGCCAGCTGCGTATCGCATCGGGCAGCAGGTTCCAATACATTATCGACGCGGCCATCGCGCCGAGCATGCTGATCGGCAGCGCGAAGTTTTCAAGCCACGTTAGCTTATATTTATTTATGATCAATCCCATCAATCCCATGATCAACGCCGAGGTCATCAGCGTGAGTATCGAGACCAGACTGCCGTAAACCACACCACCGGACACGCTACCCGCTATACCCGCACCGATAAATGCCGATATCATGCCGATAAATATTGCTGACATTAAGAGCTCACCCCAGCGGCTGTCGCGGTTTTTGATAGACGAGATCCCACCCTGTATCCTTTTCAGAAATATGGGTATCAGAAACAGCGGGAAGATCGAACCCATGGTCATGACCCATGCGATCGTAGAAAACACCACAGGATCATCGATCGTGTTGCCTATGCCGGAGCCGAACACCTTTGCGGCGGCCTCGGCAGCGGGTACCTCATAGGATATCGCGCCGATAACGGACAGGCGTATCCATGGCAGCGCGAGCCCCAAGGACTTTGACAGTGTTACGACCGTCAGCAATATCGCAAGCGACGGCACAATAGAGAATATCACGCTCGAGCTGATGGCCTTTCGGATCTTTTCGGTGGATATACCCATCCGCTTGCCCTCGCGGAGCGCCTTCACGATGAAGAACGATGATTGGACGATAACAAATAGGGATACAAAGCCCCCGACGATGAACAGCAAATGGTTTTTTACATAATCCAATGCTTACACTCCTTTGTCGTTTCTATGACTTGTATCCCTATTATATAAAATTCCTTTGAATTTTTCACTTAAATGTTATTTTAATGTTTGAGCTATGATCCTTAACCCCTTTATTATGCGCTCCTCAGGCATGTTTGAGAAGTTTATACGCATCGTGTTTTCATGCCCTCCGTTCGGATAAAATGCGCCACCCGGCACAAAAGTCACGCCCTGCTCTATGCATTTGGCTAATATATCCCGCGCGTTCATATGCTCTGGTAACACTATCCAGAGGAACAAGCCACCCTGCGGACGTGTAAAACCTACTCCGTCTGGGAATTCCCGTTCTATCGTCTCTATCGCGATGTTCATTCTGCGCCTATATACCTGCTTGATCTTCTCGATGTGCTCGTCGATATCGTAGAGCTCTAAATATTTTCCGATCTCCATCTGCGCGAGGGTATTGCACTGCAGGTCCGTTCCCTGCTTCGCGAGCACATATTTTTCTATGACCTTATGCTCTCCGGCTACCCATCCAATCCGGTATCCCGGGCAGAAAGTCTTCGAAAACGTGCCCAGATGCATTACACCACCCGTTGTATCGAATGACTTTATAGATGGTATGTGCTCACCCTCGAAGCGTAACTCGCCGTATGGGTTATCCTCTACGATCATCAGACTGTACCTCTGCGCGATCTCCGCGAGCGCTTTGCGCCTTTCGAGGCTCCACGATCTCCCGGTTGGATTCTGGAAATTAGGTATCACATATATAAGCTTTGCGTGTGGATTTCTCTGTATGCATGCCACGAGGTCTTCAGGCTTCATACCGTCGTCGTCCGTCTCGACCTCTATGAACTCACATTCATAAGCCCTGAACGCACCGATCGCCGACAGATAGGTTGGGCTCTCGCACAAAATCGCATCCCCCTTATCTATAAACACCTTGCCCGTCAGGTCCAATCCCTGCTGTGAGCCGTTTGTGAGCAAAATATTATCCTCGTCGAACGTCGTGCCGAGCGTTTTGTTCATGCGTGCTGCTATCCATCTGCGTAACGGCGCATATCCCTCGGTCGTCGCATATTGCAACGCCTTTGTCCCGCTCTCCGTGAGCACAGCCGCACTGACTTGCTTGATTTCCTCTATCGGGAACAGCTCCGGTGCGGGCAAGCCCCCGCCGAAGGATATGATGTCCTTGTTTTCGGTGACCTTTAAAAGCTCCCTGACCTCCGAAGCTTTCAGGTTTTTCATACGTTTAGCATATCTGTATTCCATTTCACTTACCCCCTTTTATGGCAATACTTCATGATCGGTAATGCAGCATCGGCGGTCATGCCGCCGACATCTATATTATCGGCACGAGCTCTATGCTTCGCGCCATTTCGACCCCTTTTATTCCGGGCATCAGGTCCTTTATGCATTCGCAGAGGATTTTGATGCCTTTTTCTATATCGCTTTTGTCCGCAAAGGTATAGTTCAGGCGTATATATTCATTCCCGCGCTCCGGCGATAGGTAGAATACATTCCCAGGCATGCCAGCCACACCTCGCTCCGTAGCCCTGCGCGTAAGCTCGATCACACTTACGCCGTCCGGCAGTTTACACCAGAGATAATAACCTCCCGCCGGCTTGTTCCATTTAAGCCCCGACGGCGCATGTCTATCAAGAGCTGTAATCATCAGATCCCGTCTGTGCTTGTATGCCTCACATATCTTCGTCAAATGCCTTTCGATTCCTCCGCTTTTGATAAAGCGTTCGATGATCAGCTGTGAAAGACAGTTTGTGTGCAGATCCGCAATCCGCCTCGCCGCCGATATACGTTGTATAAGCTTCTTGTGCCCTACAATCCACCCGAGCCTCAACCCCGGGTAGACGGTTTTCGAAAAGGTGTTCAGATACACGACGAAGCCCTCCGTGTCCATGGACTTCAGAGTAGGCAGCGGCTGTCCGTCAAAGCAGAGCTCACCATAAGCGTCATCCTCGAGCACCACGACCTGATACCTGTTCGCAAGCTCCAGCAGCTTTACACGTCGCTCCCTATCCATCGTAATACCACTCGGGTTGTGATGATTGGGCATTGTATAGATCAGCTTGACCTTATATCGTTGCAAAATCTGCTCGAGCATCTCGACCTCCATGCCCTGCTCACTCATCGGTACGCCTATCACGCGCGCACCCACGCTCCGAAAGCTCTGCACTGCCGGGAAGAAGGTCGGCTCCTCTGTCACAACAATATCTCCGGGATTTAATAACACGCGGGAGATGAAATCGATACCTTGCTGCGATCCCGAGAGCATCATAATTTCCGACGCACGACACAAACAACCGCGCCTACGCATATATTCCGCCACGGTTTCACGCAGCGACGCAAAGCCCTCAACCGGAGACACCAACAACGCTTTATTGTTTTTACTGTCCAGAAACTCCTCCTGAACACCAGAAAACGCCTCGGCAGGTCTGTATTCGACAGAGGCTATGCCGACCGCAAAGGATATCACGTCGTTCCTGCTCACGAGCCGTAATATACTGTTGATGTCATATCCATCGAGTCTGCTTGCGTATTCGCTGAACATGTATTCCCATGCGGGCTGATGTGTACGAGCGGCGATCGATTCGTTGTTGTCTTTGCTCGCCATCACCACTGTCCCCCTGCCCACATGTGAGCCGATAAGCCCCTCTGACTTTAACTCCCTGTACGCATTCAAGACCGTTGTCCGGTTTACATCCAATTGCTCCGCAAGCTGTCGCTCCGGCGGCAGCCTGTATCCCGCAGCCAGCTCCTTGGACAGTATCTGCTTGCGTATTTGATTTACTATCTGTAGATAGATCGGTGTTCCGTTTTCTCGATCGAGTGTTATGCGCATACCAATACCTCCATTGGATCAATCCATTTCTATAATATTATTTGATTTTTCCATCCGCAACTACCAATCCTAAGGAATTATTGCCATCCAATTTCTTACTGTATTTCCATTGATTTTTCATTACAACATGTTACAATCGGTTATAACGAAAAGGAGTGTACGTTATGACCTACGCGCTGATACTGTGTAGCATTGTTTTATTGCTGTGTGTCGCATCGACGAAGCTGTTGAACCGCTTTGGTATCCCGACCTTGCTTATCTTTCTGGTACTGGGAATGGTCTTCGGCTCGGACGGGCTCATCGGTATACAGTTCTCCAATTTTGAGCTTGCGAAAAATATTTGTTCCATCGGCTTGATCTTCATCATGTTCTATGGCGGCTTCGGTACGAGCTGGAAAACCGCAAAACCCGTCGCACTTCGGGCCGTGCTGATGTCCACACTCGGCATCATCATCACCGCCGGTCTGACCGGCTTGTTTTGTTACTTCGTGCTTGGTGCTACCCTTTTGGAGGGGCTGCTGTTAGGCTCGGTCGTTGCCTCGACCGATGCTGCGGCGGTGTTCGCGATACTGCGCTCACGCAATTTGAACCTCAAGGGCGGGCTTGCGCCGTTATTGGAAATCGAGAGCGGCAGTAACGACCCCGCCTCATATATGCTTACATTGGTGTTTGTCACATTAATAAACAACGCGTCTGTTGACATTATACCGATCATGATCGTCAAGCAGATTGCGTTCGGCCTTTTGATCGGTATCGCCATAGGCATGCTGTCCTCCGCAATCCTCAAGAATGTAACATTCGATGTCAGCGGAGTGGATACGATACTTGTGTTTGGCGTAGCTTTGATGTCGTTTGCGCTGTCCGACTCGATAGGTGGCAACGGTTACCTGAGCGTTTATCTGGCCGGTATCATCTTGGGCAATAGCAAGATCGCAAATAAAAAGAGCCTCGTCCATTTCTTCGACGGGATATCATGGCTTATGCAGATCATGTTGTTCTTTACCCTAGGGCTCGTATCGTTTCCGTCCGCATTGCCAAAGGTGGTCGGTTATGCAGTACCGATCGCTATGTTCCTGATAATAATCGCTCGTCCTATCGCGACGTTCAGTATACTGAGCTGGTTTAAGATACCGATAAAACATCAAGCCTTTGTCTCACTTGTAGGCTTGAGGGGCGCGGCCTCTATCGTATTTGCGATCCTCGCAGCCACAAGCTCCGAACACATTACAAACGATATCTTTCATACGATCTTCTTCGTTGCATTGCTGTCCGTCACCTTGCAGGGCTCCATCATCCCGCTGATGGCCAAAAAGCTCGATCTGATCGATAACGATGCGTCCGTAATGAAAACCTTTACGGACTATACCGAGGACGATAATACCAAGCTCGTCGAAATAAAGATCGATAAATCCGACCCTTTATGCGGTAAGACAATCGCGGAATCAAATATCTCTTCGGATATTCTGATAGTGATGATAAAACGCGGCAAGGAAACCATTGTGCCAAAGGGCTCTACAAAGATCCTCGCCGGGGATGTAGTGGTCGAGTTATTCAGAAAGGAATTTTACGAGAGTTTTTATAACGGATGATAAATAAATCCAAATCTTATCAAATATATTATAAGTATACTTTAAATGTTTCTTGATAATAATGCAAATGACCTGTATATTATTTGCATGGGGTGATGTTTATGGCCATTACGAGCAAGGAAGGTATCCTAAAGGTTTTATCTGCGTATAACCCGTGGTGGAAAATCGGCTCCGTTCCGTCGTCCTTTCTGAAGCGATATAAACGGTTTGCATTCTTTGAAGCTACGAAACGCATGGAAAACGATGAGATAAAACGGACGGTTGTATTGACAGGGACGCGTCGGGTAGGTAAAACGACTATACAATATCAGATGATCGATGATTTACTTTCACAATCCGTTTCTCCAAAGAGGATCCTTTTTGTTTCACTCGATCATCCGATGCTAAAGCTCGCCGGTGTGAACGACATCTTGGAGTGTTATCATGAAAACATCCACGCCACTCAGGATTGTTATTATTTCTTTGATGAGGTGCAATATGCCGCCGACTGGGATATGTGGCTAAAGACGATCTACGATACCCAGCCGCAAACAAAGGTTGTAGCCACAGGCTCAGCGAGCCCCGCACTCGTCAAGGGCAAAACCGAAAGCGGCGCCGGTCGCTGGACGATAATCCCAGTACCTACGCTGTCGTTTTATGAGTATTGCTCGTTAATAGGAATAGGCGCCAACAGCGGTAGTAGTGATCTCGACTTTAGTCCGAAGCTCAAACCCACACAGTTATTGCGTATGTCACAGATAGAGCGAACGGACATCATAAACAAGCTCTCCACCTTCCAGAACCATTTCAATCGATATCTGCAAATTGGAGGATTTCCGGAGCTCGCACTATCCGATAACGATATGCTAGCCGAGCAGGTCATGCGCGAGGATGTCGTCGACAAGGTTTTGAAGAGGGACTTACCTTCGTTGTACGAGTTACGCAATTCTACCGAGCTGGAACGCATATTCTTATATCTGTGCAACGTATCCTCAGAGATCGTTTCTATCTCCGCAATCGCGAAGGAGTTGGACGGCGTAAGCCGCCCAACCGTCGAAAACTATATCCGTTATCTCGAAAGTGCTAACTTGATTTACCTGAGCTACCCCGTAGAGCTCGGTGGCAAAAAGGTCCTAAAGGCCAGCCCAAAGATCTATGTCGCAGACGCCGCCATACGTAACGCGGTATTGATGGACAGCGAGATACTCTCTAATCCCATCGAGGTGGGAAAGATGGTCGAAACCGCTGTTTATAAGCACATAGCGGCGTTTTATTATCAAAAGGCTACTCGCGTCGGATATTATCGGGGAGGAAACAAAAATAAGGAGATCGATATCGTAGTCGATTATCCGAATGTGAAAAACATTCTGGTCGAGGTAAAGTATCGCGAGCAAGCCACAATATCAGATGATGATGCGATCATCGAGCACAGCAAGGACGCCGGTATCGCAATCATTATTACAAAACGATCGGATGATTTCGGTGTACACAACGCACCGTCAGGTAATCAATTGCTGCGTATCCCCGCGTACGCGTTTCTGTATCTGCTTGGGCATGCCGAGATGAACGGATACAAAGGATTATGACACATTTCTAACAGGAGGACTGATTATATGAACCTGTTTACCCCTGCCGAGCTAACGGCCAATTATGCCCGGATCGGCGCAGAGAAATCCCAAAAGCCATTACTTAAGCTGCTACCCGCAGCGATCTTAGCCGGTATGATTATCGCGTTCGGGGCAGCGGTCGCAAATACCGCCACCCACGCTATATCCAATGTCTCCGTCGCGCGTATCATCAGCGGTCTGCTGTTCCCGTTCGGGCTCGGTATCGTGATGCTGACCGGTACAGAGCTATTCACCGGCAATGTGATGATCGCTATCTCGGTACTGAACAAGAGCACTACCGTAACAAAGATGCTGCGAAACTGGATTATCGTTTATCTCGGGAATTTTGCCGGTGCGTTGTTTTTGGCCATGTGCTGCGCATGGTTTGGGCAGCTCGATTATTCGGGCGGTCAGCTCGCGGTGTTTACGGTCAGGATCGCGGCGGCTAAATGCAATATGCCCATGCAAAACGTCTTCTGCATGGGCATACTCTGTAACATTTTAGTCTGTGCCGGGGTGCTCTGCAGCCTGTCCGCAAAGGACACCGCCGGGCGTATCTTAGGCGCTTACATACCCGTGGCCTTCTTTGTGGTCTGCGGATTTGAACACTGTGTCGCGAATATGTTCTATGTGCCCGCGGGCATCCTCGCGATGCGCGTACCGGAGTACGCGACGCTGGTATCCGAGGCCGGGATCAATACCGCAAACTTAACATGGGCAAGCTTCCTGTTTCGAAATTTGTTGCCGGCCACGCTCGGAAACATAATCGGAGGCGTTGCAATCGGCACAACCATGTGGTATAGCCACATCAGCACAAAACAATAATTCAATGGGGGTAGAGTTTTGTTATCACAAATCCTGTCTTTCGAAAACATCTTCTTATTCTTTTCTGTATTTCTCGCATACTTTATCAAGTCCATCACAGGCTTTGGCAACACACTGATCATGGGCTCCCTATTCTCATTTGTAACGTCAAACAAGGTTACTACACCTGTTGATTTATTAATGAGCATGCCTACAAACGGATACATGGCATGGCGTGAACGCAAGTCCATTTCGTTCAAAACCGCCATCCCATTAGCCGTTTTAATGATCATCGGTATAATCCCGGGGATATTCTTCCTAAAGATCGGTTACGATTGGCTGCTTAAATCCGCATTGGGATTAGTCATCGTTGGTATGGCCATCCAAATAGCTACCCGTAAAGACGATGTTAAGCCCAGGGGAAGTTCCTTATCCTTAATACTTATCGGGCTTATTTCCGGGGTTTTGGCCGGTGTATTTGGGATTGGCGCACTCGTAGCGGTATATTTTAACAAAACAACAGATAACAAGCAGCAATTTCGGGCAAACACATGTTTTGTGTTTTGTGTAGAGAATATCTTTAGATTTGTCTTATACGCGCTTACCGGTATACTAAACAAAAACATCTTTATACTTACCCTAACGTTTTTGCCTGCGGTAGTTCTCGGTATGATGCTTGGCATAAAGGCCGATAAATATATTGATGAACGCAAATTGAAATTCATCGTGGTAATCCTATTGATATTTAGCGGTGCAACGTTGTTTGTTAAGAGCGCTTTTTTCCATTAACAGACAGCCGCTTCCGGGTCTCAGCCTGCAGCAGCTTATACACCGTCGCGGTGACCGGCACGCCGAGTAACATCCCGATAACACCACCCAAGCCACCGCCTATCACAACAGCCACCAATACCCACACGCCGGGTAGCCCTATCGACGTACCTACCACACGAGGGTAGATCAGATTGTTTTCAAGCTGCTGAAGTATCAATATAAAAGCCAAAAACAACAGCGCCTGCACGGGGTTTACCATCAGGATCAAAAACACTCCCACCCCTGCGCCCAAATACGCCCCCACCACCGGGATTAACGCTGTCGCGCCCACAAACACGCCGACCGTCGCAGCATACGGCAATCCAAGCAGAGACATCCCGAGTGCACAGAGCGAACCCAATATCAAGGCCTCTGTAAATTGCCCCGTGATGAAGCTCGTAAACGACTCATCGGCCACGGAAAGGAAATAGTTCAACCGCTCCGCGTGCTCCTTCTTCATAAACGCCTTTTGCAGTTTGACGAGCTGTCCGATCAACTTTTCCTTACCAACCAGCAGATAGATCGCAAACGCTATCGCAACAAACGCATCAAATAGACCCGAGGTTAATACGCTTATGACCTTTACCGACGAACTGAATATCCCACTTATACCCCTCGTGGCATAGTCTGCGACCTTTCTGACAACGCTCTGCCAGTCGATATTGATCTCGCCTATGCGATCGGCCACAACCGGGAAGTGCTCCTCATTATCAGCAATCCATTTATTAAACGCATCCACAAAACCGGGAAACAACGCAGCTATCGATGCAAATGTTTGAAATATCTGCGGCAGCACGATATTTACTATCAAAAACAACACCAGCAACACAATGATGATCGAAGAAATAAGGCTCACAGCACGCCTGGATTTTTGCAACAGCTTGTTCTTTGTCCTCG
>CAZUNC010000024.1:0-19915 GCA_964621475.1 uncultured Defluviitaleaceae bacterium
TTGCGTTAATTGTTTTAAAGAGGGGATATGTGAGTGTAGGCCCATTTGCTTCAAGTCCTGCGGAGGTGTAAGCCGTCTCAAATGCACCAAGCCCTGACAAGTCCTTTAGTCTGAACTCAATAAGATATTCTGTACTTGCAAATTCCTTTATTTGATCAAAGTCGTTTTTGCTTACAAGACTCCTTTTTGATGCGGCAAGCATTGAATTCATCTGTGAATCTCGAAGAAATCCTGCAACAGTTAAATGTTTGTCGTGTACAATAACCTTGTCACCAACCTTTGCTATACCGCCTTTCATATAGGCTATAGGTACATAAATCTCACCATCGGACACGGTAATTACATTACCGTCAAGGTCAAGGAGATAATCAAATTTATCGCTTTGTGCACAAAAACCATTATCCTGAATGCTTCCGGCAAGGGATTTTCCGTCAATGACAATCCGAGCAGCATCTATTCCTAAAAACTCGGCTACTTGGAATTCATCAATATTGCTATTTTGAGAAACAAAATCCTCAAGTCTCACAGTATCTAAAGTGCCCGAATGCATTTGCATAAAATGCGGAGTTTTCGCCTGCGACATAAGTGTATCTATTGCACCTGAGAGATTAATGGCAAGTATCACAACAAGCGAGACAAGCATCGCTGCAGACGCAATAAACAACATGGTTGTCAGCGTGATTAGCTTACTTTTTAAAATATCATTCCATATAATTTTTAAGTACATAAGCCTTCTCCGTCACCGCTATTTTCAAGTTTTTTAATCGATTTTATTTTATACAAGATAACAGCAGTCACACATAACATGATGCCTGCCATGGAAATTAACAATCCTGCACCTCTACCATTGCCTATTCCAAAGAGTTTACCCAAAGTACCGGCAAACAATCCACCTTCAAGCAACAAAGGTGTAAACATAATCCGCAAGTGTACCCGATATAGCATAAGCGACAACAGATCCAAGTTGGGAGATTACTCCAATCAGTCCCCATGCTCTACCTTGCACTTGCAAGTGCCTTCATGCGCTCTATTTGTTCCTCATTCGATAAATGCTCCATATCTTGATCAAAATTTGTATACATATAAACTACAACCATTTCCATGGCTTCATAGGGAAAAGCTGTGTTAAAGATTCCCTGCTCATTACCTTCACGAACGATTTCAGCTGATATAGGTGTAATACCACTGATAATTACATTCTGTATTTTGTAATGCATTAATGTATTCTGCAGTTTGTGAATATGTTCTATGATTCTTGACCTTCACCTCCGCTGATGTCTATTGCCATGATAACATCCATAATTCGCTCTAATATGGGTACGCTTTTGTCTGTTGAAATTTCTTTGCTGCCGTAATTATCTGCGTGTTGTACCGCTCAATTAAAGCATCCATAACATATACTTGGGCGTAAAACCAGTTCGCCATAAAAATTAATACTTGGCCTCTTGTTCTTTATCTTTAAACTGGTAAAATAATAGATAAGATTTTACGGTTAGTCTCAGCTATGGCTGAGGGTCTTTGCAAAGATCAAAAGTTGGCATAAATTAAAGCATAATCACCGTTAGCTTTTTTGACTCACATGCACATAATTTTGCCAAAAACTGTCGAGTGTGAACTTGGAAGCTTTTGATACATATGCGGAGGATATCGTATGATAAAGGGAATAAGTCATATTACACTTATCGTAAAGGATATTGATAAAGCCACTTCTTTTTTACCAATATTTTTGATGCAAAAATAATACATGACAGTAAAGAAAAACAATTTTCATTATCTCGAGAGAGGTTTTTGCTTGTAAATGATTTATGGATAGCAATAATGCAGGGCGAACCATTATCCGAAAAGACCTATAATCACATTGCATTTCAAATAAGCGAATGTGATTTTATTGAGTATGAGCAGCGAGTTCAAAGTTTGGGTGTCCAAATAAAGGATCCGAGAAACAGGGTTGATGGCGAGGGGCGTTCGCTATATTTTTACGACTATGACAATCATTTATTTGAACTGCATACAGGAACGTTAGACGAAAGATTAAACACATATAACCTTGAAAACAAAGATTAATGATATTAGCTCTTTTGACTCACAAGCACAATTTTGTCAAAAGCTGCCGAATGTAAATTCGGCAGCTTTTGGTGTATAGGTATGATTATTCGTTTTTCTGTTTACGAGGAGATAATAGTAATGATTAATTCACAGCTAATCATGTTAGAAGGTATGCCTTCTACGGGCAAAACCACAAACGCACGATTTATACAAATGCAACTTGAACGTAACCGTATACATGCGAATTGGATACATGAAGTTACCATGCCGCATCCAGTATTGTTTTTTGATGAAGTCGGGTTGACATATGATGAATATGAGCAATTTATAAAGACACATCCGGAAGTGTCAGATATTTTCAATAATATAGCTGTGTTCAAAAAGAGTACGGTAGGTATTCATCTGCCCGAAATTCAATGGAGTTATAGCGACAAAATAGGCGAGAATGTGTATCAGGCATTATTAGAATTTGATGTTTGGAATTTCCCTCTTGATTTATATAAAAAATTTGCATTAGAGAAATGGGCATACTTTGCCGAAAAAACATTGAGAAGTCGAAACGAAGTCTTTATTATTGACAGTGCAATATTTCAATTCCAGATTTTCACCTTTTTGTTTAAGAATAGACCGTATAAAGAGTTGCAAAGCTTTACCAAGCAGATTGTTGATATAATCAAGCCATTAAATCCATGCTTGATTTATTTTTACAGGGAAAACACCGAGCTGACGATTGATTATCTTGAAAATGATCGTGGCACGTCATATTTGGAATACATATGGCAAAGGGACAAAGCACAGCCATATTATGCAGATAAGCCGCCCGGAGCGGAGAGCTTCAAGCAGTTCTTGCGCGATTACGCTGATATGGCGAATTTATTGTTTGATTCATTTTCGGCAAATAAACTATCTCTTGAAATCTCTGACAGAAACTGGATTTCCCGCGAAGATGAGATGCTTTCATTTTTAGGTATCAATCGTATGCCGAGTCCAGAAGCTTTTCCACAAGACGGTGTTTACGTAAACAAAGCATTCGGTTTTGTAATAAAAGTTGACGGCTTGACAATTATAGACCCAACCCAAAAAACAAGAAAATTGTTTCCTAAATCATGTAACGAATTTTATGTAGACTGGCTACCAGTAATTTTACGGTTTGATGATGATGGAATTACTATTATGGGTTCACAAATATGCGAACGTTGGACAGCAACAGGAATGATATATAAAATAGCCAAATATTAAGCACAAATCCCGTTAGTTTTTTTGACTCACAATGACAATTTTGGTGTATAGGTAAGGATTATTTATCTTTTGTGAAACGGGGGGAAACAAACTTGGTTGAGCTTTGGGATATTCTTGACGAAAGCGGTAGCGCAACAGGTCGTCTTCACGAGCGCGGCAAGCCTATGTGCAAAGGCGAATACCATCTTACGGTTTATGTATTGATTGAGAATGACAACGGCGAATACCTTATATCCAAAAGATCGCCTAATAAAACATTCCCCAATAATTGGGAATGTACAGGTGGAAATGCAGTTGCCGGAAGTGACAGCTTGACTACCGCATTAAAAGAAACAAATGAGGAATTAGGTATTATTCTTGAACCACAGAACGGGCGAATGATTAAACATCAAATACGGAAATGTGTTTGTAACCATTGCTTAGCTGATATATGGTTGTTCCGACAAAATGTTGATATATCAACCGTGACCCTTGCACCTGATGAAACCTGCGGAGCAATGTGGGCAAGCCGCGATGAAATTAACCGCATGATTGACGAGGGAACATTCTTAACCTGGGGATTATTTAATTACATTAACGAATTATTCGAGGAAGTTTAAATGACTGATGAAAGAAAGATAGATAAATAAATAAATAAATAGAGGAGATAAGGTGGAAAAATGGATTGGACACTGTCAAACGATAATACACAGGCAATTATAACAGCTGAAAAGCACGTTGTAAGCCAACATGGAAATTCCAACATTTGCTCATTGCCAAAAACTTGTGTAATTTTTGAAATTGGTATGGCGATAAGATATATCGAAGCGAATTTTGACACTATAGAATTATCTGCAAGTCTTCCTTGTTTTTTAGATAGCCAAAAATGTATAGCTATAAAAGGAAACTCAGACGTTTGCTTTACAAGAGGTGGTTATGGATCACCAGCGGCTGTTGATACTTTGGAAACAGTCAGGGCTTTAGGCGCTAAACAAATAATAGTTATTGGTATGTGCGGTGGATTTGCAAGCAATATAGACGTTGGTGACGTTGTTATTCCTAATAGAATTTTTAGTGAAGAGGGTACGTCTCAACACTATTTTAAAGATTTTTCTTTTGCGACACCAGATAGCGAGCTTTTTAATAAAGCTACAACATATTTTACTAATAAATTTCCACTTATAACGGACGCTACAGTAACTACCGATGCTGTCTATCGTCAAACACTTGCTAAAGAAGCACTTTGGCGCGAGAATGGATGTGTAGGTGTAGATATGGAGTCGTCTGCACTATTAGCGGTCAGCACATACTACTCTATGCCTGCTGTTTCTATTTTACTGTGTTCAGACAAACATCCAATCACAGAAGAAGATAAAGTGTGGGATTGGGGCAATATAAACTTTAGAGAAACTCGGGAAAATTTTGTACATCAAGCAGTTTTGTTTTCGTTACAATTATAACCGCTCATTTTTGTAAAAAGCTATTGATTTACAGCTTGCAAGAAAACCCTAACTACATATTATCGAAAGCTGCTAAATGAAAATTGGGCAGCTTTCGTTTTATGGATAGGATAGTTTATATAACCTGGAAGGTGACTTATGGAAACAGCTCGCTTAACAATAAGAAAATTTTCGCCAGATGATTGGCAGGATTTATTTGAATATTTATCACAAGAAGAAGTGGTCAAATATGAACCATATGTTGTTTTTACGCAAGATCAGTCAAAACAAGAAGCTGTTAATCGCTCAAACAATCCAGATTTCTGGGCAGTGTGTTTGCAAGATACAGGAAAGCTTATAGGAAATATTTATTTGTCAAACACAGACTTTGAAACTTGGGAGTTAGGATACGTATTTAACAAGGACTATCAAAAAAAAGGTTATGCTACTGAAGCGGCAAAAGCATTAGTAGATGACTTATTTACACATCATAATGCCCACAGAGTTATCGCGATGTGTAACCCTCTTAATGTCACATCTTGGAAACTTCTTGAAAGGTTGGGTATGCGTAGAGAAGGGATATTAATAAAAAACATTTGGTTTAAAAAAGATAAAAACAATAACCCAATATGGCAAGATACTTATGAATACGCTATTCTCAAAGAAGAATGGCAACAAGCAAAACAGGAGATATAAAAATAATTTTCATAAATCTATTGACTCTTGGGTTACCCAAGGCCGTATGCTATAAACAGACGACAGGGGTGCACACCTGTAAAGTCTGTTGGGAGATGATAATTTGTTTAGAATAGGTGAGTTTTCAAAGCTATGCGGTTTATCGATTGATACCCTATACCATTACGAAAAACTAAATATTCTTGTGCCAATGACGGTTGATAAAGTCACCGGTTATCGTTATTATGACGCCTCACAGCTTGTGAATGTCAATAAAATAATGGCATTAAAGGATGCTGGTTTTTCATTGGAAGAAATTTCAATCGTGTTGACTGATGGCATTTCAGTGCCTGCGCTCATTGAAATACTCGAACGCAAGGCTACGCTTCTTGAAACCACCTTAACTAAAGAGTACAACAGGCTTGAACGTCTCCATACTAATATTTTCTTAATAAAGAATGGAGGCATTGCGCAAATGAATGAAATAAGTATAAAAAAGGTCGAGCCGATCCTCGTTGCGTCTATCCGTAAGAGTATTGCCAAAAAGGATTTTGATGAAGCGTTGGAAAAAATGTGGCCGGCAGTCAACGATTACATTGATGAAAAAGGTGTAAAACGGACCGTTCCCTGCCTTATGCTTTACCACTCCGGATGGTGGAATTTAGAGCAGTTTAACATCATGTACGATGAGCAAAACCTTGACATTGAGGTAGCCGAGCCTGTTACGAAGTCTTTCGTGGGCAACGATGAAGTAACGGTCTACGAGCTTCCGAGAGTTGAAAAAATGGCATGTATTGTCCACAACGGACCGTTTTCAACTATCAGTAAAACAAGTGATACGCTGTTTGAATGGATAAAACAGAACAACTATCTTGCCGATGGCCCCGTCAGAGAAATCTACCACAAAGGCGAATGGGCTACAGAAAATCCGGACGAATATATCACTGAGATGCAAGTGCCAATTAAGTAGTACCATTGATAGCATAATGTACGGTTACCGTTGTAACAAAATCAAGCAAAATAAGTCAAGGGTATCGGACTCACTTTTGTTATATTTCTTTCAGACGGGGGTGATATACAAATGGATGTACTTCGTGATATTCAACGAGCAATTGATTATATCGAGGACAATATTACCGATGAAATCAATATTGAGGTCGTAGCGAGCAAGGCATATATGTCGAGCTACCATTTCCAACGGGTATTTTCGGTGTTTTGCGGTTGTACTTTGGGCGAATACATTAGAAACCGAAAGCTGACATTAGCGGCGGATCAGTTGCTCCACACGCAAACAAAGATAATTGATATTGCGTTAAATTGGGGTTATGACACGCCGGAAGGATTTGCCCGTGCCTTCACGAGATTGTTTGGCGTTACTCCCACGGCGGCGCGCAGCCGTAAGGAAACGCTAATTCCATTTGAAAAAATCACCGTCCGTACTTTATTTACAAGTGAGGGAAACCCAATGAGTGAGTTTAACCAGAAAATCAATGATCGTGGGTATATGGTCAAAGAAAACGGACCTGTGTACTTCACACTGAACATGAAGCAAACGGCTCAGTGGTTTGAAAATGTCTTGGGTTGGTACGCGGACATCGCCCAAAAGGATGAAAACGACAACGGCTTGTACGGCTGCGTATCGTCAATCCCCGGCGAGCTTATCAATCTCGGGATTGCAACCTTTGACGGCATGCACATGTTTTACGGAGACCCTTCAAAGCAAATGGTTGGGTTTATCCTCGTAAACAATCTCGATGAACTGCACGCCTATGTAAAGAAGAACGGTTGGCAGAAGATTACCGACATCGAAAAGCAACATTGGGGTGGTAAGATCTGTGATGTTACGACAGTCGACGGCTCGATACTGAGGTTTTTTGAAGTCTGATGAATAACGTCCGATAAATAAAGCCATGCATAATTACGGACACATTGTCCACAAATATGCATGGCTTTGTTGTGTAAAAGGCTGATGATATAATTGCTTACGAACCGGCTTCAATATGCAAGTGTTCTTTATCAGGGACGTATGCAACATATATTTTCCTCAATCCACCCAAGCACATTCTGCACAGCCTCATCCGCTACATTATCGAGCCCGTGTGTCCCGCCCTCTATCTCGATGTGAGTGGCCGGTAGATTATTCCCCTTCATAACCAAGTAGCCCGTTCGCGCATCCGCGATGCGATACGGATTGTCCGCTGTGCCTTGCAGAAACAATACCGGACATTTGATATCCTTCAGAGTGTGCACGGGGGCGTTGCTGATCGTGTCTTTATAGAATTCTATACCGAAATCAATGCCAAATATATTGGCTGTACCGCCGGACATCAGGCCTTCCATGTTATCGACCAACAGTTTGGCAGTGCCGCCGCTCAGCATGCCTATTTGCGCGCTGATACAGGTCCCCACCGATATGATAAATGATATCCGCTCATCCGTTGCCGCCAAACGCAGCACCGCTGTCGAACCGGAGCTAAATCCATAACACCCGATCTTCTTTGTATCTGCAAATGCTTGTGTACACACAAAGTCCAATACATCTGACAGATTATCCCTCCAGCGTTTGTACGTCATCTGGCTGTAATCGCCGCCGGTTTCACCGCATCCAAAGAAATCAAACGTAACGAGCGCGATATTGTTTTCTATTGCCGTTTCACAGAGCTTATCCATGGGTGGCCATAACTTGCGGCTGCCACCCCATCCATGGCAATAAACAAGCACCGGCATCTTATCTACATATCCATCCGGCAAGTAAATAGTCCCCGCATTCCTATCACCCACATCCAGCCGAAACTCAATCTGTTGCATCCCCGTCATCCCCTTTTCTTATGTAAAATCCCCTATCCTATCGTCAGTCTCACCACAAACGTCGCTCCGCCGCCCTTGGTGTCGGTCACAAATATCTGCCCGCCATGCATAGTTACGAGTTCCTTTGCTATACTCAAGCCCAATCCGTAGTGATCCTTTTTACTCCGGGACTTGTCCACACGATAAAACCTATCAAAGACATGCTTCTTGTGCTCATCCGGGATACCGACACCGTTGTCCTCAATCCTTACGGTTACATGTGAGCTACCCGCGCTTAATACCATTTTTATTACGCCGTTTTCCGGTGTGTAGGTAATCGCGTTGTCCAGAAGGATCGTAAACACCTGCATAAGCCTATCCTTATCACCCATCACCACGGGTACCGATGTCTCCGGGAGGCTCAGTTCCAATGTTTGTCCGCGTTTTTTTGCCACGGGTAGAAACGCATCCATTGCCTCGATCAACAAGGTATCTATGTCTATAACCTCCCTCATGACCGACCACGCCTTTGCATCGGCTGTAGATAGCACGAGCAAATCGTCCACCAATGAGGCCATGCGCTTACATTCTTTGATCAGTGTATCGACAAAGCCCTCTTGTTCAGAGGGTTTGCATTGCTTTAAGGCCCATGCCGTGGTAGTGGCTACCGCAAGAGGGGTCTTTAACTCGTGAGATGCGGAGGCGATAAACTCCTCCTGTTTCTTCAGGTTTTGCTCTATGGGTCTGATCGCGCGACCTGAGAACCACCAGCTAAAGAACACCAGCATTAAAATACCTGCGAAACTGATTACGGCAATCCTGATCCGATTGGCATTCCTCTCGGCGTATAACGGAGCCATGTCTTGTATTACGACCAGAGTGGATTTGCCGTATGTCGCCGGTATCAGATGAACGGAGACGGCATATGGCTCCTTATAGTCACCCACTAACGAAAAGATAGCCTTTCGGATTTCGATCCCAGAGGTCAGTCTCTTATCCGAATCTATGGCATATTCGCTTGCGGAAATAGACTTCGTCTTTTCGATCAACACATCCCTGTCCGTCTTCATACGTACAGCTCCATTGAATGCAAAAATGTCACCGTTATCCTCTATGTGTATGATCATATTGTTTTCGGCTTCCATCTGACGTAGCCAGCTCTGCTTAATCAGCTTATCAAACTGGATACGGTAAGCTATCTGTCCACAGATATTTTCAAACGCATTTGCGTTACTTTGAAACAGCTGCTTCTCATAGATGCCTAACTCGATCGCCGTCATCAAAAACAATATGGCCCCGGTTATAAATACACAGAGCAATGTAAGATACAGCCGCAGCCTATTTAACATCCTTCACCCTCTAAGCAATAACCCAGTGACCGGACGGTCTTTATCTTGATGCTGCTGCCCGTCGCGGTCAGCCGTCTTCTCAAAAAATAGATATAGTTATCCAGATTGCCTTCCTCGACCTCGGCATCTGAGCCCCATACCCGTGACATGAGCTGCTCTCGTGCCAGCGGCGTATTGGGGTTTTTCAATAGGATTTCAAGCAATTGCGCCTCCCGTTTTGATAACGAATACGAGGATGTCGGCCCTTTTAATCTACGTCCCGAGATATCCAGAGATATATCACCAAAGACAAGCAGCTGCGTGTTTTGCCAGTTTGCGGGCCTGCGGCAAAGCGCACGCACCCGCGCCAACAACTCCGGCGTTGCAAACGGCTTCACGAGGTAATCGTCCGCACCCGCATCAAGGCCCGCTACGCGGTCACCTATACCGTTCATCGCAGTTACCATAATCACGGGCGTAAATATCTCCAACGCTCGCATCCGCTTGATTATCCCTATACCGTCTAACGACGGCAGCATCCTATCCAATAATATTAGATCGTAGTTATGTTGCTTAATATATTCAAGGCCCTCTTCCCCGTCGTGAACCATACTCACATCATAACCTTCATTCCTCAGGCTAAAGCATATGTTCTCGCATAAGGTCACATCATCTTCAATTACCAGTATCTGCATTTATACAGTCCTTTCTGTATCATTCCAAGTATTATATCATTTGAACCTCTAAATAATCTCTAAAGTCCTTAAAGGATTTTTAGAGATTGATTCATTATACTAAGCACATGCGCAATTGCAAAGCAACCGCAAATTTACAAAACAGGGAGCAGTTGAAATGAAAAGGTTTATAAAGACAGCGGTCTCGATGATGCTGTGTATGACTATCGCCACGGGCTGCAGTGCAAAGGTAGTAGAAACGCAACCCAAAACCAGCAATACCGTTCAGAGCGATCCGGCACAGGATATAGAAACGATAGTCGCAAAACCCATGGTGGCAATGGGCAGATACATAGAGAATGATTTGGAACTGCCCGATATCAAATTTTCACAATATGCCGTGCGTAATGGTACGGTCCTTATGTTCGGTATAAACAAAGAGACCGTCGAATGTTATGAATTTGTAGATGGTAGCAAATGGGAAAAGAGGGATACGCCGTTTTTGTCAGGCGATCAATGGATATCAGCTTACGCATTGGACGACAGCGGCACTTTACATTACCTATCGTTAGACAGTGAAGCTAAAGCGACCCTATATCGTGTAAATGAAGACGGAACTGCCGAGGCACTGCCTATCAAGTGGCAGGATAGGCCATATGGTTATGCAACCAGCCTGCAAATACTGCCTAACGGAGACTTTATCATCGGCAATGTATTTGGGGTGGTCGAACGCTATAGCCCGAGTGGTGAGATGCTGATGGAGTTTGCAGGGGATTTTCGTTTCGGTACGGACTTTTTAGACACACCGATATATGAAAACCATGTCGCAGTAATCGATGAAAAGGAACTAAACATCAACCTCTACGACTGGGAAACCGGAGAGGTAAGCAAAGCCATTTCATACAAGGATTTTCATGACGGTAGCCGTATCTCCCTATGCTTTGACGAGGATGGCGCGTTATATATCGCGAACGGCAACGGCATCGGTCGCATTTCCCCTAACGGTGAGAAGATAGAGGTATTGATCGAGGGTGATATGACCTCAATGAGTATGCCGAGCCTATCTCTCAGCACCCTCGCTATTTTAGGTAACGACGAGTTCTTGTGCGGCTTCATGGACACCACAAATAATTTCAAGTCCATAACAAAGAAATACTATTATTCGGCGACCACACCCACGCGCCCCGAAAACGAGATCGTCGTATACACGATGAACAACAGCGTTTCCCTACGTCAAGCCGCGAGTGAATATCAACGCACTAATCCGAACGCAAAGGTGACCATCAGGGATGTAACGAAAGAGGAAAGCGGAGCCACGGCTTCGGATTTAATACGTGTGTTGAATACAGAGATATTGGCCGGAAACGGGCCCGATGTGTTCGTGTTGGATGAGTTGCCCATGCAATCCTACATCGACAAAGGTGTGCTGGCCGACTTAAGCGATATGATCGATTTCTCCGTACTCAATGAAAATGTCTCTTCATCGTTTAAAACAGACACAGGCACATACGGCGTACCGTTACGTTACGATCTGCCGTTGATGTGGGCATCGGACGATATCACTTCATCGGTAAAGACCCTTAAGGATCTCGTTGCGTGGAAGGGTTCCAATCCCGACAGGAAACTATACAGGGATGCTACATGTGATGAATTGACCAAGCTGCTCTATCCGGTTTGCGCGCCGTCTTTGATCGATAACAAGCAGATAAACAAAGAGGGATTGGCCGAGTTTTTGGCATCTATAAAGGCGTTGGAGCTGCCGGACGGTCTTCCTGAGGAAGAAAAGGGCTTTTATTCCTCAGGAAGTTATGTGCAATCAACATTTGAAATGAAGAACCATGTTATGTACTTTGCATTTGCTGATATGGATGCGTATTTTGCCGGAACGCAGAGCTTTATCTTCTTTTCCGGTCCGGCGGCATCTATTGACCAACGCGGAAACAGCGGTGCTATATTACAGCCCGCATTTGATCAGGGCGTATATCTGCCTAAATACATCATGGGTATCAACAAAAACAGCAAGCACATCGATATAGCAAAGGATTTTTTAAACATGGCTCTGTCTGATAAGGTGCAAAACAACGACCTCGACTATCTTCCGGTCAACAAGATTTCTATGGATAAGTACCTGAACGGTGAACTGGGCAATAAGGATTCGGTCTCAGGCTTCAGTATCAGCAGTGGTGATGATGGCGCAGCAACACGTGAGCTCAGGGTCAGATTCCCGGCACAAAAGCATTTCGACATGCTGCGTGGCTTGATCGACGGTATTCAAACACCGTCCGTTCCGGACAATATCTTTCTCGGGTTTATCGTCGAGGAGGCAGCCGACTATTTCAAGGATGCAAAGTCCCTCGAAGAAACGGTCGACGCGATCATAGCCAGAGCCAAGGTATATCTGGCGGAATAATGCATACACGAACAAAACGCAATGCTTTAACGGGCTTGCTGTTTATACTGCCGAGCTTAATAGGGGTTATGGTCTTCGTGCTGATCCCGTTTATGGATGCCGTAAACAGATCATTTCGGGCATCATTCAGCCTGCAGTTCGTCCTTTTTAGAAACTACGAAGCTGTTTTCCGTAACGAGGCCTTTAAATTGGCCGCGGGGAATACATTCCGGTTTATCGGGATCTGTATTCCCCTACTGGTTACGATCTCGTTGATCTTAGCCGTATTGGTCAACAGCGTGAGCCGTTTGTCGGGTTTGTTCAAGACCACGATACTCGTGCCGCTCGCCATACCTGTATCATCTATGGTCTTGGTTTGGCAGGTTGTGTTTCATAAATACGGCTATCTAAGCGGTGTAGCCGACTTCCTCGGATACGGCGGCACGGACTGGCTCAAAACCGATGGGGCGTTTTGGGTGTTGGTAGCGACATATCTGTGGCGAAACGTCGGTTATGACATGATCATCTGGATGGCCGGGCTCAGCAATATTTCTCCGTACCTGTATGAGGCCGCAGATATAGACGGAGCTGGGGCGTTACAGAAATTCTTTTTCATCACGCTGCCGAACCTAAGGACGACGCTATTTACCATCGTGGTGATCTCACTGTTAAACTCGTTCAAGGTATTCAGAGAGGCTTATTTGATTGCCGGTGAGTACCCTCACGGCAGTATCTACATGCTGCAGCACCTATTCAACAACTGGTTTATAGCGTTAGACACGGATAAGATGTGCGCGGGAGCGGTCATTATAGGGCTTGTGACGTTTATTATCATCTTGTTGTTTCAACGGATATGGGGAGAAGAGGCATGAGGAAACATATCGCGACATTTATACTTGTTATCGTGAGCTTATGCATATGGCTCCCACTCTGGTTGATACTATCGGGCTCCTTTATGGGTAACGCCGAGCTGTCCGGTAGGTTCGCCCCCGTATTCACTGAAATATCCGGCTTCGCAGGCTTTTATACGTTGCCGATGTACCCTACCCTACGCGGTTATGTCGAGCTCTTGGCCGATACGCCCAAGTTCTTTGTGATGTTTTGGAATTCATGGAAGCTCGTGCTCCCGACGTTATTGGGTCAGCTCATAGTCGGTATCCCGTGTGCATGGGGTTTTGCGCGGTATCACTTCCCGTTGAAGAAATGGATTTTTATTCTCTATATCGTTTTGATGCTGATGCCGTTTCAGGTAACGATGGTTTCGAATTATTTAGTGCTGGACGCTCTAAATCTGTTGAACACAGCATTTGCGATCATATGCCCGGGTATATTCTCTACATTCCCGGTGTTTATCCTATACCGTTTCTTTTCACAGGTAGATAGTGCGGTTTTAGAGGCCGCCGAGGTCGATGGGGCCAATGCGCTCGAGTCGTTTCTTTACATAGCAATACCGCTTGCTAAACCCGGTATTATATCGATTTTATTATTAGGCTTTTTGGAATACTGGAACATGCTCGAACAACCACTGGCGTTTCTGAGAGACAGCACACTCTGGCCGCTGTCTCTGTATTTGCCGCAGATTTCTTGGGAACGTGCCGGGGTATCGCTCGCGGCTTCTGTGATTATGATTTTACCCGCGCTATTTTGTTTCCTGTACGGACAAAGCTATTTGCAACAGGGCATCAACGCGTCGGTTTATAAGGTCTGAACAAGGTGGTAATGATGGAAACAATGCAGAAAACAAAACGATTGTTTATAAAATTCTTTATCGGCTTCATGACATTAATGCTGGTCTTTACGATATTCTCAAGGGTGACACGTTCGTTGACCGTAGCGGTCGTTGGGATTACAAAGGCCAAAAGCGGCAACATCATCAACTATGTGCGTGCGGACGGAACCATGCGCTCAGCTCAGGAGATCTCGGTCAGTGCCTTAAAGGGCGCAGTCGTGAAGCAGCTGCATGTCAAGGAGGGTAACGCGGTCAAAAAGGGTGACCTATTACTGTCGTTAGACCGAAGTCCGATTGAAGAAGAGATATACAAAAACGAGACGGAGTTACAAAGGTTAGAACTGCAGTACCAACAGGCCGGTATTTCGGACGGCTCGGGCTCGTCGGACACCCAGAGCAAAATCGAACGGATCAAAGCCGATGCACAAAGCGCGGAGCAGGACTTCGAAATCTCGTTACAAAGGGCCGAGCAGGACCTGAGCCTGAGCCAAGAAAACATGGAACGAGCCACCTCGCGTCTTGAGATCGCATCCGAAAGGAATCTGGAAAAACAGTATAAGGCTGCAAATGAGGCTTATAAAGCCGCGTTAAAGGCCGATGAAGATTTGAAGTACGAGAGAGACGGGGCTTTTGCGGACGCACAGGAACTGGTTGAGGATGCTAAACTTGCGATTGAAGACATCGGAAAAAGCACAGAGGTGTTGGCCGACGACAAGCTCAGTATGGCCGAACGGGATTATTATGACGCGTTAAACGAATGGGATATCGAGACTAACAAGCAGTATGCGGAGCTCGAAGCCATACGTGCCTCATTGCAACACGCAAGAGAAGCCGCAGCGCTCGATCCGACCAATACGGATTACATAAAACAGATACGCGAGCTTGAGCAGGCATATACCACGGCTTCATTAGCGCTTACGGATCTGAATGCGCAGAGGGACAAGGCCATAAAGCAGGCGGAAAAGAATCTAAAAAGCGCCGGCACGGACAAGGATATCAACGTTACGCTCACAAAGGAGCAGGCGAACCGTGAGCTCAGCAAGGCCATGGCAAATGTAGAGCGCGTTCGCTCCGACTATGAACGCAGGCTTAAACATTCTGCCGATGAAATAAATAAGGCCAAGGAGTTATTGGACAAGGTCGAGCGCGGTGAGTTAGACGAGGAGCAGCTCGCTACGTATCAGGACACCATATACAACCTAAACAGCACATTGCTTGAACGCGAGCGCGCAAAAGAGGATGTGATCCGTAACAACGAGCGTAAACGTCTGGAGACTGACAGACAGCTCGCGGATTTACGATCAAATCTCCAAGCCGAGCAACAAAAGAACGGCGCGCAGGAGCAACGCGACGCAATACAGCGCAGCATTATCGCTCTCGATATCGAGGACAAAAAGAGAACCATACAAAAGCTTAAGGACGAATACGCCAAAGGTGATGAGATCACCGCTCCGTCTGACGCTGTGGTACTGGCCATCAATGCCGATGAGGGACAGCAAACCGGTAGCCAGGCCGTGATGAGCCTTACGGGCGGGAGCTTTTGCTTAGAGGCTGAGATTGACGAAGAGGATTTGAAATATCTTGAGATGGGCGACAAGGCAAAGGTGTATATGCCCGCCGAATACAGACCCGTTGAGACCGCCAAGGTAACGGGCATAAAGAGGCTGACAGGCGATAAAAGCGGTAAGGTATTGCTGACTGCCACGTTGAGTAAAGAGGAATATGAATATGGCATGAACGCAAGGCTTGAGATCGGCAAGTCATCGCAGAAATATCAAAAGCTCATACCGCTAAACGCATTACGCAAGGACGGGGATTCGGATTTTGTTCTGGTGGTCGAAAAGCAGCAAACGATCTTGGGCGAGGAACTAGTCGCAGGCAAGAGACCTGTCACAATCATAGAAAAAGACAGCGGTTACGCAGCGGTATCGGGATTATCCGATGACGAAAACGGTATCATCATCAGTTCGAACAAACCCATCGTCGCAGGCGACATCGTACGCCTGATGGCACCGTGAGGGGTTTGTATCGGTATATAAGCCTTGCTATATCGCTTGCGCTTATATGCTTAGGTTATGCGCTTTTCCTATCGGAGGCGCGCAAGATGCAGGGCATCAAATACTCCGTCGATATCCTATATGAGGACATGGATGCTAACGAAGGGTTTTCGGTTCGTGATATCGATGAGATCTCAGATAAGCTCCACAAGGACACAAGGTATGACACCGAGATAACAGGGCTATCACAGAAAAACAACCAGAGTGTTCAGAACGAGACAAACCAAAAGGAAATGCCCGTTGATCTGATCACATATTACGGTAATATCAGCGATAGCTTTCCGGTGGAGTTTGTAAGCGGTTCATTTCCGATACCTGACGGCAGTAATGTATGTGCAATCGATACCGACACCGCATACAAGCTCTGGGGCAGCGTGGATGTGCAGGGGCTTACACTCAAGTACGACGGCGGCGAGTATACTGTCGCCGGTGTATTTAAGCATCCACGCCACATTATTCTACGCCCATTCTCAAATGCATTCACGCAAAAAGACGGCAAGCTGTTCAGTCTATTGAGACTGAGGCTGCCGTCTTACCAAAACACCGGTGAAGCGGGACAAAGCTTTATTCAAAGCTATACTGCCGGGCGTGGTAACATCCGCGACCTGTCGCCCCTGTACATGCTAGCGGAGCAAATGCTCCTGATCCCGTTTATTATTTTATTGATAGCAGTGGTGATTAAATACACGAAAAGACAGAAGCTGTTATATGCCCTGCCGTTGCTTGTTGCGCTCGGCTTATGCTTTAGCTTTATCAAGATATACCTTGATGTCCCGTTGTACCTAATCCCAACCAAATGGTCGGACTTCGAATTTTGGATTCGCACCGCTGAGTTTATTAAACGAAGCTATTACGCTCTCGTGGATGCACCGTCGTTGCATATATTTACTATGGAGACTGTATCTACAAGAAAAATGCTGTTATACAGTTCGTGCGCGATCGTTGGCTCGGTGATTACGGCTGTTTACTATATTCGGTCGTATAACCGTAATGCATAGTAAAGATGGCCTCTATGCCTTCTATCTGCAATATCTTTGCAATACTCCTACGTTGTTCCGCATCATCCATGTTAAACACAGAGTTAAACAGTTCAACCTTTCCATCCTTTAGGCTCAGATTGTCGCCCGCGAACAGGTATTTGCCGTTCACGAGGAAACAGGCTGAGCCATTTGTATGCCCCGGAGTAAATATGCACTGTATATCCGTGCCGTTAATGCTTATCGTCTCACCGTCTGCCATGGTCTTATATGCCAAACCGGCGTTGATAAATGCGCGCGAACGACCCGGTTCTTCCTCGATAAATGTTTTATTACTCTGCGCTGTATAGATCTCTGCGCCGTCAAACAGGCTCAAAGCCCCGACATGGTCCCCATCCGTATGCGTCAGGAACACGGCCACTACATCCTCCGCATCTATTTGCAAATTGTCCAGTTCTTTCTTAGTTGTCGCGGCATTTACCCCTGCGTCAAACACGATGTACTTCTCGCCGACTTGGAGCAGGTACAGGTTTACAAAGCCGTTTGTGACCGAATAGGTACCGGGCATAACTTCCTTCGTACCGATGGCCTTCATCCCCGCCATTGCGATCACCGATCGTATCGGGCGTGAAAAAAACCCTGCTAAAGCCGCCAATACAAGCAAAATCACGGCAATGATGATATAAATACGCTTAATCCTTAGTTTCTTCAATCGAAAAATACCTCCTAAGCATTGTCTGTAAGGCGTTAAATCTCCTCTAACACCGACACGCCCAACGAGCTGATATATGCAATCACCTCGTCGTGATCCCTCGCAGACTGCAGCAGCAACGACAGCAGCAACGTCGATACCTTGCCGTTCGCGGTCTTCATACGGTTGATCTCCATCTCGGTAATCTTTACACCCTTTGACTTCAGCGCGGCGATAAAGGCACCGATGTCCTTATTCTCCCCTAATTCCAGATAAAGGTTTACCACACGGGAGGTCGATATCAGGTAACCGTCGAACTTGCTTAACATCGTCATGACAAAAAAGATAAACATACAGGTCAAAAAAGCGCCCAGATAAAAACCCGCGCCCACCGCGAGCCCCATGCATGCGCTCGCCCATAACCCCGCAGCCGTCGTCAAGCCCTTGACCTGCTTGCGGCCCGTGACTATGATCGTGCCCGCACCCAAGAAACCTATACCGCTGATGACCTGAGCCCCGAGCCTGGCGGGGTCGACACCCGAGTAGTTGTTACTGATGTATTCGTTGACCATCATCACGAGCGTAGCCCCGAGGCACACGAGGATATGAGTCCGAAACCCAGCCGGTCGCCGTTTGTGCTCACGCTCAAAGCCGATAATGCCCCCGCATATCGTCGCGAGAACAAGCTTGATTAATATCTGGACTGCATCCATCCGCATCCCACCTTTGCTATACAGATTAACCTAACTACGAAAAAGCATACCACGGATTTCCACGGATCCTAACGGATTTACACAGATTATATTCAAAAATCCATAAATCCGTGTAAATCGGCCTTTAATCCGTGTAGATCCGTGGTAAGTGTCTTACTGTAGCATTGATACGAAAAAAGACGCCTACGGCGTCTTTTTTTCGTGAAGTCTTACATCATTCCCATTCCGCCGCCGCCTGCGGGCATTGGGGGTTCGGGCTCTTTGATATCTGCAACTACAGCCTCGGTTGTGAGCAGGCTCGATGCTACGCTTGTAGCGTTCTGAAGCGCTGTACGTGTAACCTTAGTCGGGTCGATGATACCCTTATCGATCATGTCTACATATGTGCCGGTCAGTGCGTCAAAGCCTGTGCCTTCCTTTGTCTCCATGAGCTTGTTTACGATGATGGAACCCTCGAGACCTGCATTGTCCGAGATCTGACGAACCGGAGCTTCAAGCGCCTTGCAGATGATCGCTGCGCCTGTCTTCTCGTCGCCTGTGAGGCTCTCTACTACCTTAGCAACTGCCTTCTGTGCGTGAATGAATGCAGAACCGCCGCCGCAGATGATACCTTCCTCTACAGCTGCTCTCGTAGCTGCCAGAGCGTCTTCCATGCGGTGCTTCTTTTCCTTGAGCTCAGTCTCTGTCGGAGCGCCCACCTTGATCAGCGCTACGCCGCCAGCCATCTTAGCCAGTCTTTCCTGAAGCTTCTCTTTATCAAACTCGGAGGTTGTCTCCTCGATCTGGGACTTGATCTGACCTACGCGAGCATTGATGTCCTTCTTGTCGCCTGCGCCGTCGATGATGATGGTGTTTTCCTTCTCAACCTTAACGGTCTTTGCCCTACCGAGCATGTCAACGGTAGCGTCCTTAAGCTCTGTGCCGAGCTCGGAGGAAATAACCTGCCCGCCTGTAAGGATCGCGATGTCCTCAAGCATAGCCTTACGTCTGTCACCAAAGCCAGGAGCCTTTACAGCTACGCATACGAATGTACCGCGCAGCTTGTTTACTACAAGTGTCGTGAGTGCTTCACCCTCGACGTCCTCTGCGATGATCAGAAGCTTTGCGCCGGTCTGAACGATCTGCTCAAGGATCGGAAGGATGTCTTGGATCGTGGATATCTTCTTGTCTGTGATCAGGATGTACGGATTTT
>CAZUNC010000025.1:0-19273 GCA_964621475.1 uncultured Defluviitaleaceae bacterium
TTTCATCGTGTTAGTTTTTGGCCTCAGAGGATGTCCTGCCACGCTCCCGCGAAGGGAGCGACCCCACCATTTCAAAAGTAGGATATTTTCCAATAGATTTCAATCCACGCTCCCGCGAAGGGAGCGACAACACAGAGCCGAAAATGTTTTTAAGTTGAATGTCATTTCAATCCACGCTCCCGCGAAGGGAGCGACGTTTTATGTTTGCTATGTTATTTGTTGGCATAAATATTTCAATCCACGCTCCCGCGAAGGGAGCGACGATGAGCAAACTTCGCCAACTTTGAGTGATTAAGAATTTCAATCCACGCTCCCGCGAAGGGAGCGACTGCAAAAATAACCAATAAAAATTACACTTCATCCCTATCACTATACAAAATTCATAAAACACCCTTCTGCTTTCCAATCCGCACATCCTCTATACCTCACAAAACCATCCCAAACTACCCCGAACCACTCCGCGCCTCCAAACTTTCTGGTGCGAATCTCCCGGAAAATCTATGATCACTTCCCATTCGCACCGGCAGTTTTGAAAGCTTTCCCCATCACACCTACACCATCAACGTCCCGTCCAAATCTGTCGACGGTTTCGCGCCTACGTGTTCCACCTTGTTTTGATAATTACTACCGAGGTAGTAATACCGCAGGCTGTCGACTTCTTTATCTATAATTCCTTCGAGTTTGTTTTGTAAAACCTTAAACGTAGCGGGATCGATGATGCATTCGAACACGGAGTTTTGGACGCGTTGGCCGTAGTTCTGGCATTGTTTGGCGACCTTGCGCAGTCTGCGCTTGCCGCCTTCGGATTCGGTGGATACGTCGTAAGTGATTAATACAAACATGGGATCATCTACTTCCAAAAGAATGGTGGATATTCGTCTATGTCGCCGCGTATACGGCGGGCGAGCAGAAGGGCTTGGGTGTATGGCACGAGGCCCCATGGGATCTTTTCATTCAGAAACGGGTGGGTTATTTCCTCCTTCTTGCGCGTCTGCCAATTGCCGAGCATGGACCGACGTGTGTCGTCGTCCATGGTGACGCCACCGCTCTCGGTTAATGTAAAGCCCTTGGCCTTTACCTCTGACTTGTTTATCAGTGTGAGCACAAAGCGGTCGACCACGATCGGTCTAAGCTCTTCCATTACATCCAAAGCCAATGAGATCCTGCCGGGCCTGTCCCTGTGCAGAAAGCCCACATACGCATCCAAGCCTACGGCTGTCAACGCGGCGGAGACATCATGCGCCAACAGCGTATACAGAAACGAAAGCATCGCATTTACGGGGTCCTTCGGCGGACGCTTGCTGCGACCGGAGAAAACAAAGTCCTCCTTTTGCTGCAAGATCAAATGGTCAAAGACACCAAAGTACGCCTTCGCGCATTCGCCCTCGATCCCTCTCATGCTGTCCAAATCGTCGGAGGCCTTGATAGCGTCTATGCCGAGCTTTAATGCATCCGCTGTTCGTTGGAGGCGCTCACAATCCAGTCTCAACGGATAATCGCGTATCGCGCGGTTTATCACGCTCCTGCAGTTGTGAATCTTTCCGATCAGGAAGTTTCGTGCGTATTCTGCACTTTTATTGATATCATCGGAGTGCCTGTACTGAGTCTTTCGTAGGATGACATTGCCGGCTTCCTTACCTACGACCTTTGCCAAGAAGCGACCGTTCTGACTCATAAAGCTCAGCGCGATCTTATATTCAGCGCATTTCGCCATCAGTGCGGGACTGGCTCCCGTGTAACCGAAGGTGATGATGCTCTCGAGGTTGTGTAGAGGGATGCGCTTGACCTCTTTTTCCTCCTGGAGCACCACAACATTTTCCCCGTCGAGGCTTAGGTAACTGGATGGTGTCAGCACGTACAGGGTGTTTTGCATGATCCTCAAACGCTATTCCCCCTCTGTATAGGCTTGCACATATTCACGTACCGTTTTGGTTTTGTTGAGCTTGGGCAGGCAAATGTCCGCCAACGAGCAATTCTTACACGCTTTTGAGGGCTTGACTTTTGGGGTATGACTGCGTGCGAACAAGTCATGCATCTCGGTTAGCATTTGCCGGACGCTCTCGCGCAGACCATCACAAATCTCTACCTTTTCACGCCTACGCGGCTCGCCGTAATAGATATATCCAACCGTTATCTTGCACAAAAGCATCTGCTCGAGGCACATGGCCTGAGCGGCGAGCTGCACCTCGTCGATATTGTCGGGCTTGGCTTTGCCGCGTTTATATTCCACTGGTACGACTGTGTATAAACGGTCCTCGCCGAATACATGCACACCGCGCTCATCCTCGTGAAATTCGACCACGTCGCATACACCGGCAATGCCCAGCTCTGAGCTACTCACGTTCAATCCGCGAACGGTCAGAACCTTACCTCTGCGTTCGCGGATTTCTGCGTTATGTGTGCGCTCGTGCAGGAGGTGACCCTCGACGGTCAATACATTCTCCTGCCACTGCTGTTCAATATGTATTAATGCCCATTGCCTACGGCAAAAAGCGAAATGCTGTATGCCCGACAGCGGCAATAGCTCATCATCGGCATACATATCATTTGCCTTCGTAGACCTGCGGGATCAAATCCGGCAGATCATCCGTGGTGATCATGTAGTCCTCAATAGACTTGGGCTCGCTGACGGCCTCATTTAATGCAATCTTCAGCGAACGGTGCACCTTCGCGGAGGAGTATTGCCCGCTTTCGCAGTTGTGTGACCACCAGTAGACCTTGTGAACCTCCATGCTACCCTCGGGCCTCGCCGACGATGCATCATTTTCGAACAGGGTGATCAGAGCCTGTTTGAGCTTTTCCGCGTCTGCGTCGCTAAATCCGGTCTTCTTTGCTAACTGCGGGTTTATGCTGCCGTAGAAGATATAGTTCGCGTTATCGACCCTGTGCTTCAAGCCCATGGTGTCCTCGGTCTTTTTATTTATATCCTTTGTGTTATCCACGCTGTTTACACTCTTTACGATCTGCATTGAGGTAATGTTGATGGGGTTCAAGCTTACCGCTGTATGGATCGAAACAGGCCCCCTCACGCCCACAGACACATCAACACCTTTGAACGCGAATACCTGACCGAAGGCGCGTACGTCATACCAGGCTTCGGTGGCCATCGATGCGAGTTTGTCCGCGTCCTTGATTTTCCCCACAACCGATTCAACGCGCGCCTTGATACTCCGATACTCGTCCACGCGATTGTCGTCGGACTGAACCAAGATCACCTCGTTTAACATCATGATCCTGTTGCGTATCTTGCGCTTGATGCATACATCGGATATCTCGCCGTGTCCGTCGTAATTGACCCTCGGACGGTTTCCGTTCAGCGGATCGCCGTTCGGGTTCGCGTTCTTGACGTTGATGATGACCGCAAAATCAATCTTATTTGCAATGCTTCCCATGATTAATTATCCTCCTTTTTACGTAATGCCTCTCGTTGGCAATAAAATCCCAATAAAAACTCACCGGTCAGTGGGCTGTTATTCATAAAATGATCCGGCTCAAAGTTATTTATTATCTCTGTAAACAGGTTTTCATAGAAATTTCTGGATTTGCCGTTCAATTGTGACTTATAAGGGGCGATGGCCTTAAATATAATCTGCCATACCTTATATGGTTGGGATGAAAAGCTGCTCATATACCGCATTGCATTCGTTTCACGGTTTGCTTCAGCTTCGTATAACACCCTACCTTCCAGCTTGTCTGCCACGGCCAAGAGCCTCCCGTACAGATAATCCCTTGTGTGTCTGCCCTCCTCCAATGCCATTTGGTAACACCTCTCCTCATAGAATTTATTGTAAAGAGCGCATGCTACGCTCATTATCCGTTCCCATTCCCAGTTTTCGTGGCCGAGCGGGTTACGTGCACGTTGTACCGCGAGGTTTACGATATCCGAGGATAATCTCAAATCCCCTACAATGCACCGGATGATACGCTCACGCACATTGTTTTTAAGCTTTTCGTCCGATTTGCCATTCGACTTGCCGAACACACCCAACGCGATGTCGTTAGGGGAGGGGGCTCCCATATAGCGGACGGGCTTGTTATCGATCTTGCGGTAATGGATCCAAGTGCAGGTACTATGCCATTTCTGTATGCGTTCAAGAAAGTCCGAGCCGGATAAGACCTTATACATGATCACGCTGAGCCGTCCCGTGGTAGCCGAGTCCAAACCCAAGACCACAATGTCATCCTTAAAGCCCAAATCCTGCTTGTAACCGGCTATGGCGTTGTTTAAACGTCTCGCGTAGGATTCGGCGGTATCGATCACAACCTCATCGTCTTGCAGATCGTTGTAAAAGTCGTACCCATCCGCGGTCAGGCTCGGTATCGACTTATCAGTGGTCGACCAGGCCACAAATGTCTGCGGGCCGTCGCCGTTTTTAAAGCCCTGCCGATCCACGAGCCAGCGTAATGCGTTATGGGCCTTTTGCGAAACCTCGAAGCCGATGCTCACGGCCTGTCTGGGGTCTGTAAATCGACCTCTGAATGTATAATTCGTTTTATCGTTTGCGGATATGATCTTCGCGGCGTCACCGCTGTTTCGGATCTTCTTGGAGTGGCTACCGATATATGGCAGCGTCTGGCCCGTGATCATACATAGATCACAATCCGTTCGGGTGCTTAGGTAAAAGCGGATAAAGCTATCCCAGAGCGAGCGATCCCACCATAGCTCGGAACATGGATCACCCTGTTTCTCAACAGCGAAACGCACAAATGCCTCACTCTGGCCGCCGGAGCCCTTTTCCTCGCCGTCGTCGTTGGCCTTTGGATTGTATGCAGTAGTCACACCAAAGATCGCAGGCTTGTCCTCCGATTTATCCTGCTTTGAGCCGGTCCAGTTTTCCATGATCATGCCCGAACCGTCGAGGCAGATGATCTGGTGCCCAACGAGGTCGGTAATCAATTGCCCTTTGGATAGGTAGTTAAACACGGCCTGCAGCTTGCTGTTATTCGGATCGGCCTCGGCCCATCGACCGAGCTGCGCGATATATTTCTCGAAATATTCGGACGTCTTGCGGTTGCAATAGCGTGTAAAATCCCCGGCTACATATGAGAGCTTGTCGAAGAGCGGATGCGGATATATTGCGCTGCCCGATCGGCTCGCTGATTCCTCGGTGCAGGGGATGATCGTCTCTGCATCGTTCTTGCTGACCACGGCCGCGCGCAAAAGATTCCCGTTTATGTCCAACACAACCTCGATCTGTGCGTTGTTAGTGGTGTGACATATCGGTATCAGGGGTAGCTTGTCTTCTACACGTTTACCGATCGCGTCGCTGCAGTTCTCATAGGTCTCGTATAACTTTTGCAAAAAGCTCATACCGGATCACCTGCCTCTACAGGTAATGTTGATGGGAAAAACTTCGGGTTCATCGGCTTGATCTCGCGTCTGAGGCTACATGCGCTCGGGGCTGTGAACTCGATAATACCATTGTCCATAACGGCAGCGGAAAATCGGGTAGAAAGCTTATTGATCCCGGTCTCGTCCGGGTAGTCAAATCCGTGGAACATCATGCCGAAGGTCAATTTGCCATAGTCATCATAAAAGCCCTCGCCCTCACCAAACACGCAGGGCTCCACATAACCCTGACACTCGCGCGTGCCTAAGAATATGTCGCGCCTACCGCCGCGCTCGATCATCCGGTTCGCGATAGCCATATGCTTGTTTTCGTTGCGATCCTTTGCAAAGTCCGGTCTGTGTGGGTTCCATTCGAAATGAGCAATGACCTGATACTCCACATGTGAGAGGTATGTATAGATCGCAAGATCGGGCTTTGTGGCATCATTATAACGAATGGGTCGCATGCTCTTGGTCTCGGTGGTGATCTTGTTCATTACACGTACCTTATCGATGTACCAAATCAAAGTAGGCTTCCAATAAATGGATTCCACAATTCCCTTGAGCGCCTGATATGTCGGGACCTGATAGCTGCATTTTTCACCGCCTACGCGCGTTACGGGGTCTGTAAATAATGCGTATCGCCCGTAAACCTTGAATTGCACTGCTGTGTTCACTAAATCACCTCACAGGATTTCATTCTTCATATCCCGGTGCGTGGTGATACCGGCACATGAGTCGTAGTACTCGTCACTGAGCGCATAGATGCTGAGCTTGTCATTAATCAGCCGTATCGCATGTAGCTTGCTGAACAACTCGAACTCATATCTAAACAAATTGACGCTGTAACGTTGTGCTTTACGCAGTAATTGATATTGCTCTTTTAAGTCGCGGCTCGTTTGGATGTCATCGATCAGTTTCACGGCCTCGCTGTCAAACGGAACCAATACGGGGGTTGTGATGCTGTCTATAACCGAGAAATATTCGTTCGCGGTCTTAAAGCTCTGGATCAGCACGGTGTCTTTTAGGTTTACATCCGGTATCGCTTGATATGCGTTACGTCCGGTGCTGTTTGTCGAGAGCAGCTCGTACAGATCGGTATTAAACGGCTTGCAGTAATAGTCCATCTCGTGCTCGAGCTTGCTGAAATAGTACTCAAAATATTGCTTTATGGCTTTTTGAGACAGGATATCACCGTCGTAGAGATCTTTATTGGCCTTCATCTCGTCGAGCATGCGTTTTGTGATATCACGGCCCTTCTTGATCTCGGGTAGAAAATCCAGGTTCTCATCCTTAGGGTTCACGATGAAGACTTGATAGTTTTGTCCGTCCGGGCCATCCGAAAGCGGCTTGCATTCACGATTGCAGCGACCGGCTGCTTGGGCTATGCTGTCAAGACCCGTCATGGAGCGGATTACACAATTGAAGCTGATATCCACACCGGCCTCGATCAATGGTGTACTCACACATATGACGGGCTCGTCGTTGTCCGGTTTAATATGACCGAGCACCTCCATACGGTGGGCTGCGCACATATTTGTACTCAGGTGAAACACGTTATTGATACCGGAGCGCAAAGCATTATAGAGCTCCAATGCCACGCGTTTAGTGTTCACGATCACGAGTACCGTAGAAAACCGTTCGTATTGCCCGATCACAAAATCCTTGAGCATATCTATATCGTATCCACCTACGATCGTAGCATCCACGGCTCGGTTCCGTTTAAAGCCCGCGAAGTATTTTTCCTCGTCACGTATGATCCGGCTGTTCAGAAGACCTCTAAGCGGACGGCTCGGATATTCGAGGGTCGGTTGTGTGGCTGTGCAGAGCACGGCGGTTGTTTTGCATATCTCAGTTAGGAAATTGATCGCGCCGTTAAACAGTGATATGCATTTAATCGGCACAGTCTGGATCTCGTCGAAGATAACGACCGCGTTAATCAGGGCTTGCATACGGCGTGCACGCTTGGAGCCGCTGCCGAATATGCAGTCCATAAAGCTAACCATCGTGGTAAAAATGATTTGGCTGTGCCAGTTCTGCGAGAGGATCTCGCTGGTGTAGCTAATAGCGTCTTCGGATATGTTGCTATGGTGCTCGAGTAAGATACCCTCCTGCTCTAAGATCTCCGCTACGACCTTCACATTCTGGTCGATGATCGTGATATATGGTACCACATAGATGATGCGTTCCTTCTTATGCTCCATAGCGTGTCTGATCGCAAAGCGCAAGCCTGCCAAGGTCTTACCGGAGCCGCAGGGTAATGTGAGCCTGTAGATCGAACGTTCGGACGATCCGGCAGCCTCGCATTGCTCGGATATCTCCATACGCAAGGCGTTGATGGCTTTGCCGGAGGGCTTCTCAGAAAGATAGTTCTTAAGCCGTTTCATGCACTCCTCCCAGGGCATGAATGCGGTAGGTATCTCGCTGTCGGTCATGAATTCATATGTATCCTGTCTGTCAGCGTCTAACAGGCAGCTGTAGATAAGCCTTGCAAGTAACCCTAAACCCAGAAAGAACTCTTGTTTGTTATTTTTGGCATACGCCTTTATCCGATCGGCTGCGTGTAATATCTCGTCTAGAGCCTTTTGCATCCTCACCTTGTCCTCTGCGACGGTGAGGAAGTCTGCGCTCAGGTTTGCATATGCCTCTTGTTTGCGCGTCTTTTCCTCGGATTTACGCATGGTGTCTAAATATAAAAAGCGGCCGTCCGGTGTAAGCACGTCCGAGAGGGTTCCGTGATGCGAGGCAATTGCCATACCGAGGATTTGAGCCGTTAATGCCGCCGCAAAGTTTTTGCCGGTAGGGGTGAAGGTGGTATGGATGTATTCGGAGATCAACTGTGCGCCCGTTGTCGAATGGGTTATCTCACCGCGCTTGTGATTCTTGATTTCATCGGTCAGGTATTCTTGAAACGCTGCTGTGGACTTGCCGATGTCATGATATAACCCCGCAAAAAAACATGCCTGCTCCAGCCCGATGCTTTTACCCAATTGGGCGGCAAGCGTGGCTGATTGCAGGCAATGTGATTCTACGGATTGTTCCCTTTTTTGATGCTTGTCTATATGCGCAAGATACAAGTGAAGCCCTCCATTCGGATGTGTAGTAGGGATTGTGAAGAATTCACTATATGTCTGCACATTATAACACTATATTGGCATTATTCAACAAAAAAATACAGTATCATTGTTCGGTGGCTTGTGCGTACTCCGCGATCTGCAGCGCATCCTTTAATGGTATGTAGATATCACCCTTAAAGATCAATGGCATCCAGTCGAGATATGTGTCTGTGCCTAATATCTCACAGGCTATATCGGAAACCGACATACGCGCGAGCGGAACGGTGCGCTCATCGGTTTTATCGGATGCATAGATCACTATGCTGCCGTCCTCCGCTAATTCATAGCCGAGGTTGTTCATACCGCAAAATACGGAAGCAGAGACATACTCCAAACCAAACAGTTCGTATACATCGAGCGCATCAAGGTCGGTCTCGTCCGCCAAACGTATAGGCTGTAAACTCTGGTCGGGGCTTTTGACATGCGAATAAATGGGATTGCCCGGTGTGGCCTTAGGAAAGATGTGGTCGCCGTTTACATTGTTATAGACGAGCTCGCCGTTTACAAACACATACTTAAAGCCCTCGGAATACTGCGCGACATCTTCGTTAGTGGCCTTGTCGATCACAGTGTTAAAGTCAAATATCGCCAAATCCGCGTCTGCACCGATCTCGATGCGACCCTTTGAGCGGATGTCGTAAGAGGCGGGGCCGAGCTGCTTCGCGGGTAGGTATGAGGTTTTTGCGAGCGCATCCATCAGGCTCAGCACGTTTTCCTCGCGCACGTACTTACCGATTAGGCGTGCGTAATTACCCGCGCCGCGCGGGTGGCTGTCTAACGATGTCTCTAAGATCGTGTCGCTCGCGGTATATACATAAGGCTTCGTGAGCGCGAGGCGCACCTCTTCCTCGGGTATCGAACCGTTCGCGATGACGAGCCTGTTTTGTGTGCGATAGCGTGCGAAATCGGCTTCGGTAAAACGCGCCGAGTGGTTTGCGAGCTGCAGATCCGAGTAGTCGAGACCGAAACGGTCCTGCCATCCCTTAGAAAAGCGCATCGAACCTAAGTATGTGGCCCAGGAATCATATGGATAGAGATCGGCTGTAATGTCGAGGCCCTTGTCTATATAGCTCTCTATGAGGGAGTATGCCTCGTCCGCGCAGAAGGTGGAGCCTGTGCTTGTGATATGTAATATATGTATCGAAGCGCCTGTGGCCTCTGATAGGTCAATGACCTCCTGCAAGGCCTTGATGCTATTATTCTCGCCTTTGTTGGTGGAGTAGCGGATGTGATGGTATGTGCCTACGCCGTACTGTGCCGCAACCTTGAACGCTGCAAGCATCTCTGCGCCCTGCACGCCCGGCGTATACTCCGTACTGATCGAGACACCCAGCGCGCCGTCGATGATGTTCTGCGCAATGGTGTCCGACAACCTCTGCAAATCCGCTTCCTTTGTCATTGGGGTCGTGATGCCGTATCCGAGAGAGGAACGGATCTTAGTGACGAAGTTTGACGCTCCATAGTTTACCTTACGAGGGTTTCGGTTCCAGCTGCCATACCATGACTTCGCGTTCGCCGCACCGCCGTGCATTAAAAGGTTCGTCGTGACACCGTCAGCGATCTTGTATTTCTCGCCGAAGTTGTTCGGCTCGTAAGAGTCGATATCGATAAAGCCCGGTGCGACGATGTAACCGCTCACATCATAACTGTGCTCGCCATGCAGCGGAGCCTTTGATATCGCGGCGATCTTGCCGTCCTTGATGCCGATGTTCACAGACGAGAGATCCGTGCGGGTCTCAGGATTCATCAGACGCGCGTTTTCAATCACCGTGTCGTATTGTGTGTAATCCGGTGTGGGCTCAGGCTTTTTAGAAATCTTAGGCAGCGGATTAGAATCGGGTGAGGGGGTAGGGGTCGGCGTTTCTACAGCTGCCGATGTTTCTACCTCGGGCACATCATCCTCGGGTGGTGCAGTCGCGGGCCTTGGCACCTCGGTCGTGTCCTGTGCCAGTGCGATGGCTTGCTGTTCGATCTTAGCGGTGGATGTAAGACCGCATGCGGTCAGCAGTATACATCCGCAGAGCGTGAGTATGTAGAATAAAGGCTTTATATCTTTTAACATTTGTATACTTCCTCTTATCGTAATGTGTTTCCGATAACAACGGACCCGTGGGATAAATAAGGCCCCGCGGATCCGTTTTATTTTTACTGAGAATATTAACCGAAGATGAAGTTAAGGATAAACAGTGCTGTTACGATGTACATCATGATGTTGAGGTCCTTGGCTCTGCCGGTCAAAAGCTTAATAACTACAAACGAGATCACGCCGAACGCAAGGCCTGTCGAGATGCTGTAGGTCAGCGGCATCATAACGATACAGAGGAAGGCAGGGAAGCCTTCGGTGAAATCTGTAAAGTTGATACGCGTAACGGTCTCTATCATGTATAGACCCGTAACAATCAACGCGGGAGCCGTAGCAAAGCCCGGGATCGCCGTAAACACCGGCGAGAAGAACAGCGAGGCTAAAAATAACACGCCAACAACGGCTGCGGTAAGGCCCGTGCGTCCGCCCTCGGAGACACCGGTCGCGCTCTCGACATAGGTTGTAACGGTGGATGTACCGAGCACAGCGCCTGCGGTCGTACCGATCGCATCGGCCAAAAGCGCTTGCTTGAGGTTCGGTATCGAGCCGTCCTTTTTGACGAAGCCGGCCTTTTCCGATACACCGATCAATGTCGCGATCGTGTCAAATATATCGATATACAAAAACGCGAGCACAACTACGATAAAGTTGAACAGGTTAAAGTTTGAGAATGCGCCGCTCTGTAACGCGGAAATCAGGTTAAATCCCGAGATCGACGGCGGAGCGGAAAACAATGCGATCTGACCGGTAGAATTGGTCGGATACAGGCTGAACATGCCGGCATCGGGATTTGGTACATAGAGCCCTGTGAGCTGGCAGATCAAACCCAATACATATGTTGCGAGGATACCCCAGAGCAGGGCACCCTTTACCTTCTTAACGATCAAAACGACTGTAACGATGACACCGATGATGGAGAGGATGACGGTAAGGCCCTTGACATTACCAAGGGTGACGGTGGTGGCGGTGCTGGGCACAACGAGGCCGCAGTTACTCAGACCGATAAAGCAGATAAACAAGCCGATGCCGACGCTTATCGCAAATTTCAAGGACTTCGGAACCGCCATAAAGATCGCCTCACGAACCCTGAACAGCGTAAGCAAAATGAATATAACGCCCTCGACGAAGACGGCCAAGAGGGCTGTCTGCCAGCCGTAGACCGCACCTATCGTAAAGCCAAAGAACGCATTCAGACCCATGCCGGGCGCAAGCGCAAACGGCAGATTGGCCATAAGCGACATACAGAGCGTGCCGATCATCGACGCGAGTGCGGTCGCAGTGAAAACAGCCTTTGGATCCATACCGGCTGCCGCGAGCATCTGCGGATTTACCGCGAGGATGTACGCCATTGACATAAACGTGGTTATACCTGCGATGATCTCGGTTGATACGGTGGTCTTGTTTTCTTTTAGCTTAAAAAAACGTGCAAGAAATTCCATACCGTCATATCTCCTCTCGTGTGTTCCAAATTCTTTAGTTACAAGCCTCTAAAACATAATCCGAATTACCCAGACCTACCTTTTCAAGCTCGGCCAGTTGGACATACGGATCCTTTGCATGCAGACGCTCGAACAAGTGACCCTCGGACTTCAGTTCGACGGACTTTGGTACGCCGTTTTGCAACAGGTTCTCGATCTTGATCGCGTCAATCGAAGCCTTTTCGACTGCTACCATATCCCATGACGACATTACGCCGATATCGGGTACGAGCGCGGGCGTTGAAAGGCCCCAGCAGTCGCAGAGTGCTGTGATGTTTGTGAGGAAGTTGATATAGTAAACGCTGTCCTTTTCAAACGTGTCTATAACCTCTTTGGTAGCAATAGCCATAGCAGCCTGGAAGTCGTTGTATGCATCATTGTCCATCACGAGCGCACCAGTCGGGCATACCTTTACGCAGTGCTGACAGAATGTGCAGTGGTGGAAGAATACATTGTACTCCTCGCCGTTAAACTTGTTTGCGTTGTGGTTACAGCTCTTTACGCATTGCTCGCAATGTGTGCAGAGTTCCTTGTTCCAGATGATACCGCCCTCGCAGTTATGGATCTGGGAACGTGTCCTGTCGGTAACGCAACCCATAGCGATGTTCTTGCATGCGCCGCCATAACCGCATGCGCCGTGACCCTTTACATGTGAAAGATCGATCATGAAATCGGCATCCTGAATATGACCGGCCACATCTACATGCTGCAGCTTCTTGAAATCTACCTTACGCGGATAATAGTACTTGCCTAAAAGACCGCAAACGTCTACGATCGGGCAGCCCAAAAATTCCTCGGTATAACCGCGTACGCGCGCACCGTCAACACTCTGATCCGCGATAAAGGGCTTTGCGCCGTACTCCTTGAGCTTGTCGACTAAAATCTTGACAAACAGAGGGTGGATCGTTGTAAAGCCAATGCCCCTGCCTACATGCATCTTTATGACGGTGCTCTTGTCCTTGACCTTGTCAGCGAGTTCCATCTTGTCGATCATACGCTTAAACTTTGCGGGTAATGTCATGTCCGCGTCATATCTGTCATAATCCACCGATGCGAATAAAACCTTTGAACTCATGTAATACCTCCATAGTAGTTTTATTTATTTCACGCGTTTCTGAAGCTCCGCGTAATATAACTGTGCGTCAATCGGCAGCTCAACGGTTTTGCCGAGCCACGACGATAGGTGCATAGCGTTTGAAATTGTGAGGCCGTTGATGCCCTCGACACCGGGTGCGATCAATTCACCCCTGTTTAATATCTTGTCCACGAACGCATTTAACACGCCCACATGTTGTGGGTTCGAGCCGTCGGTGGTGATATCGATGACCTCGTATTTCGGCGCTCCGAACGGAATGGTATTCGTACTGTTGAATGTGCGCTCGGAGGTCTCGAGCTTGTAGAAACGTAATTGGTCGTCCTCATAGACGAGCTTGCCCAAGTCACCCATGACCTCAAAGCGGTTCGTGCCCGGCGCATCGGCTGTAGAGGTAACGAACACGCCCGTAGCGCCGTTCGGATACTCCACATATGCCGTTACATCGTCCTCTACCTCGATGTTGTGCCACTTGCCCTCATGTACAAATGCGTGTACCTTCGACGGCATACCGCATATCCATTGCCAGAGATCCAGATTGTGCGGGCATTGGTTCAAAAGAACACCGCCGCCCTCGCCGGACCATGTCGCACGCCAGTCACCCGAGTCATAATAGGCTTGAGAGCGATACCAGTTCGTGATGATCCAGTTGCAACGCTTCATCTCACCGAGCTCACCGTTTTGTATCATTTCACGCATCTTTTTGTAGACGCTGTTCGTGCGTTGATTGAACATGATGCCAAATACAGTGCCTTGCTTCTCGGCTTCTATTGCAGCTGCGTTCATGGCCTCGACCTGCTTTGTGTAGACACCCGCGGGTTTTTCACACATCGCGTGTATCCCACGTGAGAGAGCGTCCATCACGAGACGCGGATGATCGTAATGCGGTACGGATACAATCACAGCGTCTATGAGCCCGCTGTCAAACATCTGATTGACATCCGTAAAGGTCTCGACGGACGGGTATTGGTCCTTTATAGCATCGAGACGCTCGGGCTTAATATCACATATAGCGGTCAAGATACCGTCGATGATCTTGTTGTTAATAAAGCTCTGCGCGTGCGAGGAACCCATGTTGCCGACACCTATGATGCCGAAACGGATGGGCTTTATTGCTTCGCTCATACACAATCCCCTCCCAATGCTTGAACAAGGTTTTCATAACTGATGCGCAAACAGTCGAACGGATCCTCGCCGTTGCATTCGTCCTGCTCGACGAAGCCGTACTTGACCCCGGCGTCCTTACATGCTTCAAAGATGGAAGGCCAGTTCATGTTGCCCTCCATGATCGGGGCCATTTTTTGTTCTGCTTTTTCGCCCATCATGATCGTCATGTCCTTGAAATGTATCGTATCTACACGCCCGGCCAGCTTCCTGAGCCAATGCGCGGGATCGCCACCGCCTGCCTGCACCCAATAAAGGTCCAGCGTAAAGCCGAGCTCCTTGCAGTCCGTGAGCTGATCCAGAAGTAGCCTTTCACCGCTTTTAATAAACTCAAAGTGGTGGTTGTGGTACATCAGGTGCATGCCCTCGTCCGCAATCGCTTTCGCTGCGGGGGTATAGTCCTTGATAAAGCGGTCGATGCCATCCTCGGTCCGAGAATAACGCGCGGGCACAGAGCCTATGCCTATGTAGTCCGCGCCCATAACCCTGTGCTCCGCGATCACGGCCTTTGTCTCGTTCATGACCCGGTCCGGGTTTGTATGCGTGAGCACGATACCGATACCGTACTTATCGCATATCTCGCGGACCTTGGCTGCGGAAAAAGGGCCGATAGCGGATATCTGCACATATTTGTAGCCGATATCCGCTATTTGCTTGATCGTAGTGTCAAATTCGCGCTCGGTCTGCGTAAATGTCCGGACCGTGTATAGCTGCGCGCCTATCTTCATGCGTCGCCTCCCTCATAGCAATCCACTATCTCACCAAAGAAGATCAGATGATAATCGTCCTTGTAAAAGCTTTCCTTTATAAAGTCCGGTAGCAAGCCCTCGTCAAACGCGTCGCGATATGAGATCTTGCACTCATAATAGACCGAGCAACCGTCGATAACCGGAGACGAAACGGAACGCGCGGGCTTGAATGTGACGACCTGTTTCTTGTCGATATCGGCACCGGATTTGGTGCCGCAGATGCCGAGCTCCTGCTTCAGGTTACCGAATGGTACGCTGACCGTAAAGCTGTCCGCACCGTCGATGGCCTGGCGCGTGTAACGCTGCGGCCTTACGACCACAATAAAATGAGGCTTGTTCCAGATAAATCCGACAAAGCCCCACGATATGGTCATAGTATTCTCGATGCCGTTGCCCTTGACCGTCAGAAAACCTCCCCTGGTCGAAAAATGCTCCATTGCCTCTGAAAGCTTCTCGTTAAATTTCATTCCAAACCCCTCCAAACAGAACCGGTAAATAGATCCGGCAGCATACAAATATTGGTATGAATCATAGTCTCTTCATCAATCTTTGTCAAGACATTGACATGCGAAGCGTTCATTGGATAAGATAGTAAAAATACACAAATGAGGAGTGATCTTATGGACATCACACGCTTTATCGACTACATGAAAAAGGACAATAATCTTGATATACACAGTGTCATGATTATTAAGGACGAAAAGACCATATTTGAGGAGTATTTCAGACCCGACGAAAAGGACACGCCACATGTCATGTGGTCGGTCAGCAAGAGCTTTACGTCCACGGCGATCGGCATAGCCGTAGATATGGGCAAGATATCGGTAGAGGATGATGTGTTTTCGTTCTTTCCCGAATACAGCGCTCTCTGCGACAGCGATAACAAGCGGGCGCTGAAGGTCAAGCATTTGCTGACGATGTCCACAGGTCACACGATTCCTGAGGAACTTATGATGGAGGACTATAACTGGGTAAAAGCGTTTCTGTCTATGCCGATAGAACACAAGCCCGGCACGGTGTTCAATTATTACACGTTTGCGACATATATGCTCTCAGCGATATTCAACCGTGTGATGGGCGAAAACGTTCATGACTTCTTGATCAAAGGCCCGTTCGCGAAGATGGGCATAGGTGAAACAAGCTGGGGTACATGCCCAAAGGGTATAACCCTCGGCGGATACGGGCTCTTTATAAAAACCTCTGACATGATCAAGCTCGGACAGCTGTATCTGAATAAGGGCGTATGGCAGGGCGAGCGTATCGTTTCGGAGAAATGGATAAATGACGCGACCTCAAAGCAGATCGACAATGCGAGTCCCGGAGCGAGTGTGGATTGGTGTCAGGGTTACGGATATCAATTCTGGCGTTGCGCGTTCGATGCATTCAGAGCAGACGGCATGAACGGGCAGTATATCATCGTCAAGCCCGAAATGAACCTTGTATGCGCAATCACAAGCCATATCCAGGATATGCAGATACCACTCACGGGCTTTGCTCAGATGATCGGGGGCTAAGCAGTGGACAAATATCCGTCGTTGGATCGCTGTGTGGAGCTGTTGAACGAGGCAGCCGGCATGAACCCGGGCAAATGGATCGATCACTGTATAGAGGCGGGTAGGAGCGCGCGCAAGATCGCGGAACGTATAAACGCGGAACGCGAGGCAGGGGATGCGATGCCCGTATTTGATCCGGATCGGGCCGAGGCGCTCGGGCGTATGCACGATATCGGGCGACGATATGATGTACTGGATATGCGCCATATCATCATGGGATATAAGTTCATGATGGAACTGGGTTATGAGGAATGCGCACGGATATGCCTGACACATTCATTCCCGGGGATTAAAGATATTCGCACATACAGCGGACAAAACGATTGCACGGATGAGGAGACAGCGTTTATCAGATCGTTTATTAAGGGCGTTGAGTATACTGATTACGATAGGCTGATACAACTGTGTGATGCGGTTTCAGCCGCCGAAGGCCCCGTATACATAGAAAAACGCCTCATGGATGTGGCGATCCGCAGAGGCGTTAATGAGTTTACAACCAAGAAATGGCAGGCGCATCTGGATAATAAGGGGTATTTTGATGGGCTGTGTGGGATGGATGTGCATAGGGTAGTAGGGGTAGGGTTTAGTTGGGTTGAAATATAAGCAGTTGTATGTCTACTTTAAAAAAACGGGGTTGGGAAATTATTGCACATATAAATCAAAATTAGCTTTTGCATTAAGCAGTGATTTTTGGGTTAGATATACATCTTTATCCAGAAAAAGTATTATACTTAGAAAATTTACAAAAAATGCCACCAAGTTTACGTTGGCGGCATTTTTTGTGGTAGCTGCTAATGTATTATTGAACCTATTTCGAAGAAATAGAATGTGTTGCTGTTAATGATTTTGCTTTCCACTTCATAATACTGATTAGAATGTGTAACATTGGTAAATTTTTGAAGTAAATCGACATCCAATTGGTCATTTATTTCTGATGATTGAATAAAGAATGAATAAAACCATTTGCCAAACCTTACTACCACATCTTTGTTTATTTTATCTTCTGTATATAAATCCAGTGTGGCTGCATAATAAGGTATAAGTTCTTTAATTTGATATCCCAAGTCATTAAAATCCTTACCTTCAGCCTTTAAGTAATCTGAAACAATAAAAGTAATATACGTTTCGGACGTAAGAACGCCTGTCTTATCAAATGCATTCAACATAGTAGCAAAATAATCATCAAATCCCATATCGACATAGAAGCCATATCCTAAATTAGTGTTAGCGTGGTTATCCGATAGTTCAGCAGCATATGCTTTTACTAAATTATATTTGTTGCTTGCAATGGGCATATTGTAGTTAATAAAATTATATAGCAAGTAGTTTTCTTGCACATTATTAACACCGCTATACGTATAATCCGGATATTTATCTAATGGTTTCAGCGATGATACTCCAAGTTCACTGAAATTATTACTAATGTAATTGTCAGGATATGTCCTATAGTGCGGCCTGACATATGCTCCGTCTTTACGATAATAACCTTGAACATATACTAATTTGCTTGCTAATTCAAAACCCACTAAAACGTTACCACGATATAAGTTAACGGTCTTTGTGGATGAACTCACACTGGTTGAATTGGCTGTTGAATTGTAAACAGGAACTGGTGTTGGGGTACTCAGTGGCGTATATGTTGGTACTGGAGCAAAGATTGGAGCGTATGTTTGTGTAGGTGGAGCAGTATAAATAGGATATGGGGTATACGATGGTTGGAGAGGTATACTTGAATAACTACTTCCGTAAGTCCTTGTATGCCCACTTACATATGTTCCATCTTTTCGATAATACGGCTTTACATAGGTGGTTTTCGCATAGATGGTTGAGTATGTTGATAATAACGTGCATAAGCAGAAGATGAAACATATTAACCTCTTTGTCATGATAGACCTCCAGTACATATATTTTATTCAATATATTATTAGCGATACATTATGTCAATTACAAGTGATATGCGTAATGCGTGGATATAATTATAGATTTTTTGTACAAATCCACCAACTCCATCCGAGCTCACATTTTCCACGGCCGCAAAGCACCCCAGTCGTTAAACAAATCCCTTCGATATTTCTATATCCGCTCATCGCATCAAATGACGAATTATAATTGACGTTTATTGAAACTTGTGGTATATGATTTTAGGTGTAACAATTGGAAATATTCTACATTCTTGGCTCGTGACGGTGGTATTCATGGATCGACTTGAAGATATTACGGTTGGCGCGAATGTTTGCGGGCTTGCCGGTAATCTGCCCGTAAATATTGTTGCTGTCAAATGGCAATGAGGATTCAAAGGAGCAATTATCCGACCAATTACTATACAGACATTACAACGCACGGCTTAAGATTCAAGACGACAACTTACCGTGTGCTTTGATTCCGAAGCAAATCAAATGAGCTTGGCTTCGGATGCCTACTGCATTAACCTCGCACATATTTTCGATCTATATCTTGCTGTGCATACTACTGCTATAGAACCGCTACCACGCCAGTTTTTAGCTGTTTATATATTATGAAACAACCGTATTAGCTATGCTGTAAAAGGTTGTTGATCAAGCCACAGCTGGTCAACCAATATAAGAGTTGAAAGTGGAAATTGCTACATTTAATACTGAGCGAATAGCAAATGATGTTCATCAGAGCGGTGAAGACTAGGCCTTGTTTGAAAAATAAATGTTGTAAAAAAACCAAACAGCACAGATAAT
>CAZUNC010000026.1:0-18408 GCA_964621475.1 uncultured Defluviitaleaceae bacterium
TCATGTCAACACTTTTTTTAAAATTATTCGCAGTAATGTGTGGAAATATACACACAGCCGCAAAATGCGACGGCGACGGGCTTTTTGCGCGTTTGAGTAGTACGCAGGGTCTGTGATATAGTGTGGACATACACCAAAATAATCTAAAATCGGAGGAAAAAACATGGCTATTCGAAACGCAGCAAAGGCGATCATCGTCGAAAACGATAAGATACTGGTAAACAAAAACCGTAACACATTAGGCGATATGTGTTACGGTCTACAGAACGGGGATATCTACTACGATCTACCAGGCGGAGGCCAGAACCCATACGAGACACTCGAGCAGGCCGTAAAGCGTGAATGTCTCGAGGAGACGGGTTACACTGTAGAGGTCAAAAGGCTCGCGGCTATATATGAGGAGATATCATTAAACGAGGCATTTCGCGAAAGATATCCAAACTACGCGCACAAGGTGCATTTTGTTTTTATCTGTCATCCCACAGCAGAGCATGTCAAGCCTATCACAGAAAAGGATCTCGATATGGACTGCTCTGAATGGATAGACATATCCTCCATGGAGGATATACCCCTCTATCCGCAAATCATCAACACCAACCTGGATATGATCTTGAAATCTACAACACCGATTTATCTGGGATCAGAGTTTGTGTAATATAATCAATCGATGATCCGGCACGGCTTACCCAAGTCAAGTTGCGGCCTCAGGTGCTCAATCAGTTCAGGCATGTCCATGCTTCCCAAATCCCCTTCTGAACGGCTACGTACCGAGACACGCTGCGACGCGACCTCCTTATCACCGACCACGAGGATATACGGAACCTTCTCCATCTCAAAACGACGGATCTTGTTTCGCATATTTTCGTCGCTGTCGTCTACACTCGCACGCAGAGCATGCGAGCATAAGCGATTCTTTAATGCCCTTACATAATCATTGTGTGATGCCTTTATTGGAACGATACCGAACTGCACAGGCGTAAACCACAATGGAAACTCCCCATTATAGTGCTCGATCAATAACGCGATAAAACGCTCAAGGCTGCCGAACAACGCGCGGTGTACCATACAGGGCGTGTGCCTTTGGCCGTCGCTGCCTATATAGAACATGTTAAACCTATTTGGCAGATTGAAATCGAATTGGATCGTACTGCACTGCCATTCCCGGCCGAGGCAGTCCTTGAGCTTGATGTCTATCTTCGGGCCGTAAAACACGCCGCCGCCCTCATCGATACTGTATTCGAGCCCCGCAGATACCACGGCACGCTTCAAGACCTCCGTAGCCATTTCCCATTCCTCGGGTTTGCCGATAGACTTATCGGGTTTTGTGGAGATATATGGTACAAAGTCATCGAGGCCAAACGAACGCAGTATATACAACGAGAACTTCAGCGCCTCAGATACCTGCTGCTCGATCTGTTCGGGCGTGCATATGATGTGCGCATCGTCCTGAGTAAAACCGCGTACCCGTGTGAGTCCGTTTAATGCGCCGGACAGTTCGTATCGATAGACCGTACCGTATTCGGCGTATTTGATCGGCAGATCCCGATAGGAGTGTATCTCGCTGTTGTAAATATTAATGTGAAACGGACAGTTCATCGGCTTTAAATAGTATTCGTCTCCGTCGATGTCTATTGGGCTGTACATGGAATCCTTATAGAAATCCAGATGCCCGGAGATTTTCCAGAGCTCAGAACGTCCGATGTGTGGCGAATATACCCATTGATAATCATTTAGGATGTGCGCGGCCTGCCCGAAGCTTTCGAGCATGTAACGCAACATGGCCCCCTTTGGATGCCAGATGCTTAGTCCCTGTCCGATATCATTCGAGCCCGAAAACAGTTTCATATCGCGGCCCAATGAACGGTGGTCACGTTTTGACGCTTCGGCGATGCGGTATTTATGTGCATCGAGCTCATCTTGTGTCGGAAAAGCCGTCACATAGATCCTCTGTAACACCTGCTTCGACGCATCACCATCTTCATATACGCCCGAAAACTCTCTCGTCTCGAACGCGCAAGATATCCCGTCCGTATTGATGCCTCGGGATATCCCTGCGAAAATGCCGGGGCTGATGGGCGGCATTGCGTAGTCGCAATAGAAACCGTCCTCTGATTCCTCATAGTACATAATCACCGCGGTGTCGTGGATGTTACGCACGGCCTCCGAGAGCCTCTCGGACAACTCTTGCTTGTAGTTTTTCATACAAAATCCTCCTAATAAAAAATATAAAAAAAGAAAACACCTCGCACACATTTAAGTGATGCAAGGTGTTTTCTTTTTATCCTTGCAACCACACGACCAATAGGACTGACCCTGGTCGTTGGTTGCTTTAGCAACGTTACAACGAACTGGGAAAGCCCTAATCGGTAGTGGTGGTTGTGAAAAGGTTGTTATGCATAGAATTCAACATAAAGTGCTCCTTTTTATACGGCGCTGTCTAATATCATACCCGACTCGATCAGCGCGTATCCGTCTGTTACGAGCTTGCCGAAGCGATAGCTATAATTGTATGCATAGTCGTTAAAGTTTAAATGATTTACCATCGGTAAGCGCAGCAGATCTATCGATTGATTGTACATATCCCTAAACGCCTCGGTCTCGTTGTTTACAAAGTGAGACAAAAAGCCGTTCGACAGATCGATAGCCAACTCCGGATGGAATGTGAGTACACCGTTTTCCTCGGCAATGATGCCGACCTTCTTTAGAATATGATAGTCCTGCTCGATGCGTTCGGTCAGCCCCTCAGAAAACGACGATAACGACGGGCTCCTACCGTGTTCCACGATATAATCCCGCACCGCGTTAAATCGTTCTATAAAGCGTTTAATATCGCGCTCCATTAAGTCGTGATCCGCCTCGCCTTGCTTGTATTCGTCGGTCATATTGTCCGCGTCTGAAAGTAAATCCCTTACCGAGTTTTTGAATGTCGTGACATTTTCGTAAACGTCATTTGCGTAGCTGATTACGTCATTTCGCACACGCTTATTGTGAGAGAAGCTCGTCTTGGTATTGCTGTCGACAGCAGAGGATATCTTTTTTCTGATGGTTCGAATCGGCGCGTCTGACCTGACGATACTGCGCGTTAAATAGAAGTTATAGATATTGTAACCCAATAAGCTGTTTAACACGGTATCCCCCCCTATATGTCTGTTCTGTTCTCTCTATATCTCTTTCATAAATTAATCGTGTCACGCTTATGCCAACATTATAACATATCCGCATAAATATGCAACGGAATCAGTCTTGGACTTTTTTTCCCATGGACTCTATATGACATATTTTGCATAGCTGCTTTTGTATACTAAAAAAGGAGGCCTTGTTATGGAAATATATGCGGACATAGTCTTTGCTGTGAATATGGGTATGGACACGCTGATCCTCTGGACCGCCGGGAAGATACTGCACAAAAAAACCTCCGGTTGGAGACTTTTGGTGGGCGGTGCGGTAATGGCGTTGATGTATTGCATTACGATCCTCGTTATCAGATTTCATCCGGTCTACCATTTTTTACTGTCCGTGTTGATGCTGGTCACGGGCATATTTATCGCGTTCTTTCCTAAAAATATTAAGGACTACGCAAAACTCTTGGCCGTATCATATGTCTCATCGTTTATCTTGGGCGGCCTCGGGCTTTCACTTTATTACAATACGGGCTTTGTGAGTTTTTTAAACGCGGATTTCGGCGGCGTGTTCTCTGTAAAGCTTTTGTTGTTTTCCGTCGTGGGCTTTTACATATTGATCAAGCTGATATTGATCTTCTTTAACAGATTATCGGTTAAGCGGCAGGTGTTTTTGCCTGTGAGGATATACATAAACGAGGTGAATGCAGAGCTTCAGGCGCTCGTGGATACGGGGCACTCATTGACCGACCCACTCAGCAAGGCTCCCGTGGTGATCGCAGAGCTCGAAAGCGTAAAGGGCTTTTTGCCCGATGATCTGCGCGACGCATTTCAACGAAACGCCGAAAGCGATCCGGGGACACTCGCGGAGATTCATGACAGCGCGTTTATGGGTAGGATACGTATGATACCGTTTGAGAGTATCGGGAAGCAGCACGGAATACTCGTGGGCTTCCGATCGGATAAGGTGGAAATATATACACAACAGCAGATCCTGAGCCGCGATAACGTGGTAATAGGGATATACAATTTTAAGCTTTCTAAGGACGGCTGTTACCAAGGGCTTATAAGCCCCGGGCTCATCAACCCCGAAACATGAATGGGAGGTGGCGTTATGCCATATTACAAAGAGCTGTTTGACAGAACAAAGGGATTGCTGCGCGGGATACAAAGGCTTTTTGAGTCGGTATTACATAAGCATACGGACGAAGAAACGATCTACTATATCGGTGGCAGTGAGATATTACCCGCGCCGCTCGAACCGGACGAGGAGGCCGCACTATTGCAACGCCTCGACGGCAACGATGACATCGGTATCAAATCCGTGTTGATCGAGCGCAATCTACGATTGGTCGTATACATCGCACGCAAGTTTGAGAACACAGGCGTAAACGTCGAGGACCTGATATCAATAGGCACGATAGGGCTGATAAAGGCGATAAACACATTCCGTATGGATAAAAAGATCAAACTCGCGACCTATGCGTCGCGTTGCATAGAGAACGAGATATTGATGTACCTGCGCCGAAACACACGCACAAAGACCGAGGTGTCGATAGACGAGCCGCTAAACGTGGACTGGGAAGGGAATGAGCTGCTGCTGTCCGATATCTTGGGTACAGACGTTGACGTAATCTCACGTGATATCGAAGACGAGGTCGACAGGCAGCTACTGGAAAAGGCCCTGCAAAAGCTCTCAAAACGTGAGAAGCGCATCGTGGAGCTACGCTTTGGATTAAATACAGGCGGTGAGGAAAAGACCCAAAAGGAGGTAGCCGACGCTCTCGGGATATCTCAGAGTTATATATCGCGGTTAGAAAAGAAGATTATCAGCCGGTTAAAGAAAGAGATAAGCAGGATGTGTACGTAAACAAAATCCCGAGAATTGTTCTCGGGATTTTTTGCATGCAAAAGATGGCCATGATATAATCATCCATTAAATTAATAAGCACAAAAAAAGGAGAGGACTGATCCCATGCCTGCATTCATTAAAGGTTTCGAGCTATCCGAACGCTTTTTTAATGAGATCTGTAAGCCGCTGTTGGCGGAGCATTTCCCATCACTTTCCTACTCGGCGGGGCTGCTCGGTTATGGTTCCGATGTGCTAGGTTATGACGATGTGACATCCTCCGACCACATGTGGGGGCCGAGATTTTATCTGTTCATAGAGGACGACAGTATAAAAGATGACCTATTGCAAATGTTTTCGAAGCATCTACCCTACTCATTCCTCGGCTACAGCGTGAACTTCTCATCGCCCGACCCGAACGACGGCGGTGTGCGCCATGCCGAGTTTATATCAGAGGGCCCGGTCTCGCCGTTGATCTTCATACATCGCTTTAATGATTTCCTTAACGATTATCTCGGTACATCTGATCTGACCGGCTTCAGCTACATCGACTGGCTTACATTCTCCGAGCATAGGCTGCTCGCGCTGACATCGGGGCGGTTCTTTACCGATGATCTTGGTCTTGAACAGATCATTAGCCCCCTGCGCTTTTATCCCGATCCCGTAAAGCGTTATCTTATGGCTTCTAACTGGTCACTGATCGCAGAGGAGCAAGCATTTGTGAAACGTACAGCGGATTGCGGTGACGAGCTGGGCTCGGCGATCATCTGTGCGCGCTTGGCTGAGCGCTTGATGCGACTGTTGTTTCTATATGAAGAGCGATATGCGCCATACAGCAAATGGTTCGGTACAGCGTTTGCGCGTCTGCAGACTGACGAGCACGCAAAGGAGCACATCCGTAGCGCAGTTTCCGCAAATGATATAAAGACCCGCCAACACCACCTCGTAAGTGCACAAAAAACCATCGCAGACCTACATGACACCAAGGGTATTACCGCTCCTATAAATGCACAGATACAGAGCTATTTCGGTCGTGACATCGACGTAATATTTGCAGATCGGATCGCCGGACAGATCACCGAGACCCTCAAGGGTACCGAGCTTGAAAACGTACCGTTGATCGGCACACTCAGCGAGGTCGCAAACTTTACTGTTATATCCGACCACCCCGCATATAAACGTAATGTGAAAGCGTTGTACACCCGATCGGAGGCAGCGCTTTGAAACAAAACGATTTAGTGGACTACATAAACACACACATATTACAGCGATACAAGGATTTCGATACTGCGCACGGCCCGGATCATGTACAGACCGTTTTAAAAAACAGCCTCGAGATCGCCCACGAATATGATGTGGACGAGGACATGGTATATGCAATAGCAGCATACCACGATACGGGACTATCTGTGGATCGCAAGAATCATCACCTGACCTCGGGTGCGATACTCGAGGCCGATACTACCTTGCGCAAATGGTTTACGGACGAGCAAGTCGAGATCATGAAACAGGCCGTCGAGGATCACCGCGCATCTAACGACACAGAGCCTCGCTCGATATACGGGCGCATTATCGCCGAGGCCGATAGAGACATAAGGCCCGAGATCGTTATCTACCGCTGCGCACAATATGGGCTCAGCAACTACCCTGATTACGATCTGGATATGCAATACGAGCGCATCTACGATCATATGTGCGACAAATACGGCGACAACGGATATTTAAAGCTATGGTTGAATACCGGCGCAAACGCTCGAGGATTGGCCGAGCTACGCAGGCTTATTAACGACAAACCCGCCTGTATCAACGCGGTCAAGCGTTACGGGGGCTTTGATAAAATCGAGGACTGTCTATTACTGGTGAACCGCGAATTCACGTTCAAGCCCGCCGACGCAAAGACCCACCTACCTATCGAGTTCGATCTGGACTGGGATTTTGAGGAGCTACATATATATACCGAATATTCCCCGAAGGATGTTACAGACGAGGCGCTATGCAAGGATATGATCAACGATGCTTTGGATCGATTTGTGCCCGCAGATAAACGCGCGAACTACGATTGGCATAACTTTGTGCCTGTAAAGAACCATATCACCATATCGCTCGATTACAAGTCTACAACCAGCGCAACGGGTGCATATAAATACATCGGCTGCGCACACCGGCACGATCCCGTTTTGCATCATATTATTTCGTCGGATTTCGCTTCGCCGGGCTTTGAGCCGCACAGTGCCGTCAAGGGTAGATACCGCGTCGTACTGAGCCTCCACAATGTGAGCAAAGACGCATTTTTCAAATTACGAGTTGAGGCGCGTAAGTCTATAAAACCCTTCTACAAGCCGTTTGAGCTGCACAGCCACACAATCCACAGCGACGGACGTTTTACCGTGCGTGAGCTCTGCGAGGCCGCAAGGGATGCCGGACTATTCGGTATCGCACTGACGGATCACAACAGTTTTTCAGGACATCGTGAGCTCACAGACACTTTAGCATCAGAGACGCTGCCCGTCGTACGAGGCATCGAATGGACGACCTTTTACGGGCATATGCTCGCGCTAAATACCTCGGGCTTTGTAGACTGGCGCGAAGCCGGTGTGAATACCCCCGATGATCGCGCCGCTATCGATGCGCACATGCGTGCATTAAAAAGAACGGGCGCGGTCGTAGGGATCGCACACCCGTTCTGCTTTGGTAACCCGATCTGTACAGGCTGCCGCTGGGATTTTGATATAGCCGACAAGAACAACATCGATTATATGGAGGTATGGTCACGCCCGTTTCAGGACGGCGCAATGATCAGTAGTCTTGCTACCGAGTGGTGGACGCAGCTACTCAACGATGGCTGCCGAATCGCAGCCGTGTCCGGCAAGGACTGGCACGGTCCCGACAACGGGAAACCATTAAACGCCGTGACGTATTTGGGTCTTACCTCCGAAACAAGCCTCGGCGAGGCCGTTGCACATGCAATTCGCTGCGGGCGCACATATATTTCCGCCGGTCCATGCCTGGAGCTCTGCGTAATCGCGCACGGCATTAACTTCCGCATCGGAGACGAGATGCCGTCCGGAGCAGCCGACTTTGATATCACGTTGCATAAAGGCGACAGATACGAGCAATGGGCCGGTTTCGACATAAAACCTACATTAGTAAGGATAATAAACAACGGCAATATAATCACCGAGCAATCGATTGAGCCGGATGACATTGATTGCCGTTGCGTTATCAATACCGAGGTAAGAACGGGATGGGTCCGTGTAGAGGTATACGGCGCAGATCAACTGATCGCACTAACGAGTGCCCTATACGTTACCGATTGATTTATCCCCGATATAAACCAAATAGCTTTAATAACTTTTGCCAGAAACTGAGCTTGGGTTGCTCCGCATTCACCTGAGCCGGTACCTCTGGCTTTTCTATTGTGTCCGTTTTCATCACGAACTGCACAGACGTGACGTTCGTGTTTCGCGCCGATATAAACGAGACGGGCACAAAGTCCGCTTTTGAGAATTCGCTGATCTTATCGTTTATTTGATTTGTTACATCTGTGTCGATCGTACCGGTCTTATCCTTGAGCTCAAACGTGCCGTCAGCCAATTCATTAGTGCCATCGGACATCTTCGTCGCGCCGTCGAGCAGATCCGTACTGCCGTTATAAAGCTCGTCTACACCGTCCGACAGCTCTTTACTGCCGTCGTACAGGGTTCTTTGCCCATCGTACAACGCTACCGAACCCTCGTGCAGGTCTTTTGTGCCGTTCGCGAGATCGATTGCCCCTTCGTGTAACTCGGATACGCCGTCATACAGCCTCAACGCGCCATCCTTTAAATCCCTTGCTCCGCTCGTAAACTCTGAGGTACTGTCATATAGCTTTTGCACGCCGTTCCTGAGTTCTATTGCACCGCTGTTTAGTTCCCTTGTGCCGTTTGCAAGCTCGGACACGCCGTTATATAGGTTTGTCGCACCGTCGGAGAGCTTATTCACACCGGTACCGAGCTCCCGGATACCCGTATGCAACTCGATACTACCGCTATACAGTTCCATAGTGCCGCTATACAGTGAGTCGATACCGCCTTTAAGATTAGACGAGCCGCTTGATAGTTCACCAAGCGCATTATAGATATTCGAATAACCGTTCATGATTTTGCTGAAGCCGCTCGCGTACTCCGCAATCCCCGTGTCGAGTTTGGCATATTGGGTCGACAGTGTATTTATACCCTCCGATAACTGTGCAAAGCCTGTCATAGCGCTACTCAGTGTCGTTAAACCGTTATGGATCTGCGTGTATCCGCTCGAGAGCTGATCGACTGCGCCCGCGGATTGCGTAACCCCACCGATGGCGGCTTGATATCGTGCGAGCACATTAGAGACATCCGGGTTTGTCGCCGCGATGCTGCTTAACTCGCTCACCATCGAGCTCAACGCAGTGCTCGACTGCGTCAATCCCGTTGATGCCGCGTTCAGATTGTTTGAAAAGCCCTCCGAGGCCGTAACAAGTTCCTGAACACTACCGGCACCGATGCTTCCGATCGAGGTCTTGATCTTTTCTATCGCTGCAAGTATCTCCTTGGAACCACTCGTAATTACGCCGGACTTACTTGCGTATTCGTTTATGCCCGTGTTTAATTCATATGCGCCGCTCATGACCTGCGCCATACCGTTATTGAGCTTCGTCACACCCTCTACGGATTTGTAGCCACCGTCCATGAGCTTTGATGTGCCGTCGACCAATTTCCATGCACCCGTATCGAGCTTGCCGGCCGCTGTTTTTAGATCACCCGATCCGTTACGCAGCTCCGTGGTACCGTTCAACAGATTATTAGCGCCATCGCTGACCTTCCTCGTGCCATCCGCGAGCTCGTCAACACCATCTCTGAGTTCGATTACACCGTCAGCTAATTTGACTGCACCTTCATCGAGCTTGGATGTACCGTCCGTAAGCTCCGTTGCACCGTTTTTGAGTTCGGATGTACCGTCCAGTAGCGCACCGCTGCCGTCGTTGAGCTTTGCCGCTCCGTCCGTCAATTCCCCCGCACCGCTCAAAAGCTCGGACGCCCCATCCCTGAAACGGCTCACACCGTCTGCGAGCCCTGTCACGCCGTCCTTCAGTTTCACTGTGCCATCCGCAAGCTGCATTGCTCCATCCTTGAGCTCGACAGCACCCTCGTCGAGCCTCCTCGTGCCGTCCTTTAGTTCCTCAAATCTCGAGGCGATCTCATTCGTGTCGATGTCTATATTCATGCCCAGCGAGATCCCATTGATCGTTATCGGCTGCATCTCAAACGCACTGACATCGGCTGTGACTACATATGCCGCGTCCTTGCCGGGCATCTTCGTGAACGTGATGCTTTTCATATCCCCAACATTCGCTACGCTGCCACCCTCGGCCTTGATGTTTTTGCATTTCTGGCTGTTCAATGACACGCCTACTTGCAGCGCGTAGTTATCGTAAAACAGACTGTCTACGCTGTTGTTTTGTGCGATAGAGATTTCTATACCAAGCGCGCCGTCCCTACCGCCCAGTTCCTCTGCGCTTATAGGCTCTCCGTTCAGCTTATACTTAATATTTATGTCCCATGGGATGTTGTTATCAGCCAGTTTGCCCTCGTATGCAACCTTACCCTCAGGCATTACCCCTTCTACCATCCCGTTTTGTATGGTCAAGCCATCCTTCGACGTAATGTTCTTTACATATTCATAGCTGCCGAAATCCGTCAGTGCCCCTCCAATAAAACCCTCAAAGCTATTGACCGCATATGCCTCTCTGGGACTGCCGTCGCGATTAAGCAATACATAGATGCTCTCTTCCTTTTGCGGTGCTTGCGCGCCATAGGATGTAAACGTGACGCTTATGCACATATACACTGCCAACGATAACGTTAATAGTCTTTTCATAGTTACCTCCAATCTATATTAACCCACAGCTACGCTGTTCTTTTTCGCACTACCCACCTATCGGCTAACAAAAGCACCGTGGGCAGCAGGAACAATACAAGGGATGCCGAGAGCAGAGTGCCGCGGCCAATCAAGCCGCCGAGCTGTGCCGTTACGGCGTTAGTGGATGTCACACCCAATGCAAAGCCCGCTATCACCAAAATACTCGCCGATGTAAATACCGACAGAGCCGTATCGGCTATGGTCTGGATTGCGGCTTCGCGTTTTGCGAGCTTTCCGCGATTTTCTATAAAACGGCTCGTGAACAGTATTGCATAGTCTACCGTCGCACCGAGCTGTATCGAGCTGATGATGATATATGCGATATACACAACGCTCTCGTTTGAGAAATATGGTACGGATAGGTTCATCCAGATCGCAGACTCGATCACGAGCACTAAGATCACGGGTATAGCGACATTTCTGAATGTGATAAATATAATCAAACCTATGCCCAAGATGCCGATGATCGTGACGAGCTTGTTGTCGACGATGATGGTTTCCTTCATGTCATATACATTTACACTGCCACCCGCGAGATAATAGTCCTCACCGTAATACTTGTTACCTATCGCGCGTATGCGCTCCACCGCATCAAATGCCGCCGCACTTTCCTGTTCAGTGGATACCGTGATCACTATACGGCTGTAGCTGTCGGACACGAGGTTCGAGAGCTTATCCTTGGGTATAAACGGCTGCGGGATCTTTTCACCGATCGTTTCGGTATAAGAAAGCAAGCTATTGACGAAATCCATGCTGCGTAACTCTTCGCATATGGCCTTTTCCTTCACAAGATCACCGCTCGGTACCAGCATAACCATGTTATTAGCCTTGCCGAATAGGCGCTCGGTATCCGATATCATACTCGCGTCCGTGCTCACAGCCGAGGCCCCATATGAGAAATCGTTACTCTGCTGTGCCAGAAACGACGGCACGATGACCATCGCGACGAGCACGAGAACCGGTACACCGATTTTGATCGAAAACCTGCCGAGCACGTTCAGAGGTGGAATAAATGAGCGGTGATGTGTCTTGTCTATGATCTTGTATGTGTACATCGTGAGCACGGGCAGCAGCAGCGATACGCTCAACAGGCTGAATATTACAGCCTTTGTGAGTACGATGCCCATGTCCGCTCCGAGGCCAAAGCGCATCGGTATCAACGCCGCAAAGCCTATGATCGTCGTGATACCACTCGCGAATATCGTCGGAAACGCGCTCTGCATTGCAAGAGGCATAGCGGTCTGCACATCGTGACCCTCCTCGCGGTACTCGCGGAAGCGGTGTAGCAAAAATATCGCATAATCCATCGAAACGGCGAGCTGCAGCACCGACGATGTGGTCTTTGTGACGTAGGAGATGCTACCGAGCGCGATATTCGTACCGTTGTTGATCACAATCGCAAAGCCTATCGCGAGTAGAAACAACGCTGGCTCAAACCACGACGAGCTCGTGAGCATCAGTATGACCAAGATGGAGATGAGGATCGCGGCGAGTGCGCCTCTACTAAGGCCGCCTGCCTCCTTTGCAGCGACAGAGTCCACGATGTCGCCGGTGATCTCTCCCCTACCCTGCACGATCGACCTGATCTCGTTAACCGCCTCGATAGATTTCTGGTCGTCGATGACGATCGAAAACATTGCGTTACCGTCTTTGTACCAGCTGTCGAGTGTTTTTCTATCGATCACCTCTATGGGCTGATAGATGCTAACCGCATCATCGAGCCAGTTGATATCCGTCACACCGTCGACCTCTGCGATCCGGCTCTTATACTCCATAGCCTCCGGTATGTCCGTATCCTTGATCAACACGCGTGCGTTCGGAGGTCGCTTTGAAAATTCCTCGTTCATAACGTTCATCGAGACCGTTGATGCTGATGCCTTCGGTAGGTATTCAAGTAGGTCGTAATTGATATATACCCCCTTTGACAGCAGAAAACTGATAACCGCCGTCACGATGAATAATATCAATATGAGCCTTTTATGTTTAATGATCTGATTTGAAAGCTTGTTAATCATAGAATGCCCCCATGTGTACTTGTTTTTGGGAAGAAGCAGCTGACCTTAAACCCACGTGGTTCTGTATTACCGGCTGTTATCTTACCGCCATGATGCTCGACGATGTCTTTACAGATGGATAACCCCAGGCCGGAGATCGCCTCGCGGTTCTCTGTCGTATAGAACGGTTCGAAGATATAAGCAAAGCTTTCCTGCGATACCCCCGCTCCGTTGTCTGAAACAGAAAACTTATAAAATCCCCCTGCATGACTTAGGTTTATGTCTATTTGCAGATCTTCACTGTATTTATTGTGTTTTAACGCATTGCCGATGAGATTGGTAAACACACGACGCAGCTTTGATATATCGACGCTTATATCATCCTCGGGGTCGCATTGATTTATTACGTTTATCCTTACCCCGTCTACCAAGAACTCCTCATTGAGCATCTGTGCGATATAAGCGATCTTGTAATTCGAGCTGATGATACGCGTCGCAAGCTTGCCGGTTATATACTCGTCAAACTCCGATACGATGTTTTCGATATCCATTGCGGACCCATGCACGATCTGCAAATAATGCCGCTTACGCTCGTCGGGTTGCTCCTTTTTTATCAGTTTTTCGGAGTAGCCGAGCACGGAAGTAAGCGGTGTCTTTATATCATGGGAAATGCTCGCTATCATCCGGTTTTGCGCCTGCTTCTCAGCGATCAGGTTCTGCGCGAGCCGCGCAAATGCATTCTGCAACTGTCCGATTTCATCACGCCTGTTCGTCTCTTGTATCTGCGCGGTCATCTCGCTGCCGTTTCCATACGCAGCCACCATTCCATGCAGCTGCATCATTGGCTTCGCATACAAGAAAAAGATAACCACACCTATAGCTATAAATATTAATGTAAGCACCGCAAGCTCAAAAATCAGTAGTTCTAGCAACGCATCCGACGAGCCGATCTTTTCGACGTCAATATTTTTACCCGATATCAGCGATATCCGCTCCGCAAGTTTTTTCAGAAAATAGAGCCTATTAAATGTGAACAGGATGATCCCGTTTATCAATAGCATCAGTGCGACAATGGCCGGTATCTTTATCTTCAGGCTCATAACTCACTGCCCCCACAGAGCTTGTAGCCTATTCCCCATACGGTTTTGATATATCTATTATCGCGGTCGATTTTGTCACGTAGATTTTTTATCGTGACCGTTACACTGCCGATGTCTGAGTAGTCCAATCCCCAGACATTATCAAATATCTGCTCCCGTGTTAGCACCTTGTTGAGATTTTTATATAGATACATCAGTAATTGAAACTCCCTGATGCTAAGCTCGATCCTTTCGCCGTTCTTGGTCAGCTCGTAGCTGTCCGTTGAAATCCGAAACTCCCCAAACTCGATGATACTAACATCGTTCTCGGCGTTGCGCTTGTCCCTGCGTACATGTGCCTTTACCTTTGCGACGAGCTCATCGACGATAAACGGCTTTGATATATAGTCATCTGCGCCGAGCTCGAGCCCGAGTACGGTATCGATCGTACGGCCCTTCGCGGAAACGAATATGATCGGGCACTTGATCGTTTCGCGGATACGCTTTATGACCTCGTAGCCGTCCATATTAGGCATCATGATATCCAGCATGATCAGCGAAAAGCTTTGTTGCTTTACCATCTCTAACGCCTGCGCACCGTCATGCACGACCACCACATCAAAGCCCTCGTCTGTCAAACTATCAGCTATCAGCATCGCGATGTTTCTGTCGTCATCTGCGACCAATATTTTATCCATAGCATCCACATCCTTTGTCAACATCTATTATGAATCTAACATAGAAATATTAAAAAGTAACCGGATAAAAATTATCAAATATTAAGAGACCCGTGCAGCTTACATTTCAGGTCAAAATATTTACAATCCACGCAGAATCTTACACAGGCAATGAAATGTATGCGATACTTAAACCCATGAGGAGGCGATATCTATGGAGGCAAAAAGGGAAAAGCCGAGCTACAGCTTAGCTAACAATCTGAAATTTATATTCACAAGCATGTGGGGGATTAATAAACGGCAGTCAATATTCGCGTTTCTGCGCACGCCGTTTGTTGTGGCCACGCCATTTTTGGGGATATATCTATCCAAGCTCGTGGTTGCAGCAGTGACGGACGGCAAATCAATGCAAGAGCTATTGATCGTCATAGCGGCGATATCCGCTGTGATCATGCTGTCTATGCTCATAGAGAATTATCTGTCCGCGCAGCTTGAGAGCTTTATGATGCAAAATGATGGATCATATCAGACGATGATATTTTCCAAGCTGCTCTGTTGCGATTATGAGCATGTCGAATCTCCCTCGGGCCTGACACGGCTAAGCAAGGCGCTCGATAATGTAGGCTCTGATAATCGCGGCGCGCGCCTGATCGTAAACCTGCTCTCGTCTGTCACGGCCAATATCATCGGTGTGATCTCATATGCGACAATATTACTCGCGCTGAGCCCATGGATATTAGCGGTGCTGATGGTTACTACGGTTGCGGGCTTCTTTGTACTGCGCTTGGCGACCGCATGGTGGTTTAAACATCAGGATAATTGGAAGGTTTTAGATCGCAAATTAGGCTATCTGCAGAATAACGCCGGGGATTTCAGCCGTGCAAAGGACATGCGCCTCTATCATATGGTGGATTGGTTTCGCGACGTGTTCTTCAACACGATATCGGATCGTATGGAATGGCATAAGAAGGAGCATATATATGGCTTCAAAGTGGATGCAGGTGGTGTGCTATTGTCGCTCGTGCGCGAGGGTTTTTCATATTGCTTCCTTGTTTATCTGCTGTATGCCAAAGGACTCAGCGTGTCGGACTTCGTGCTGTATTTCGGGTTGATAACGGGTTTTTCTACCTGGCTCAGCGGCATAGCAAATGACTGTGACCGTATCTACAATTTCCAGCTGGGCTTCTGTGATATACGGACCTTTTTGGACTGCCCGGACAAAAGCAATAACGGCCTGGGTAAGCCCGTGCCCACCGAGACGTTTTCCATTGAGTTTCGAAATGTGAGCTATCAATACGAGGGCAGCGACCGCAAGGTCATAGATGGCTTAAGCTTTTATATACCAAAGGGAGAGAAGCTCGCGATCGTGGGCAATAATGGTGCCGGCAAGACCACGCTCGTAAAACTTCTCTGTGGTCTGTACAACCCCACCGAAGGGCAGATCCTGATCGACGGGCTGCCCGTCAGCGCGTATAACCGTGACGAATACTTCAACCTGTTTGCAGCCGTGTTTCAGGATATATTCATGACACCGATGTCCATAGCCGAAAACATCGCAACCTCTGGGGATATTGATAGACAGAGGATTGAACAGGTGTTGGAGCTCGCGGGACTTGAGGCGAAGTTAAAATCGCTGCCGCAGGGTTTAGACACACGGCTGATAAAGAGCGTCTATGACGATGCAGTCGACCTTTCGGGCGGAGAGATGCAAAAGCTTGCACTCGCGCGTGCACTGTACAAGGATGCAAAAGCACTTGTGCTCGACGAACCCACGGCTGCACTGGACCCTATCGCCGAAAGCAACATCTATACACAGTACAACCAAATGTCCGCGGGTCGGACGTCGATATTCATCTCACACCGCTTGGCGAGCACCCGCTTCTGCGACCGCATCTTCTTCATAGAAAATGGCGCGATTGCCGAAAGCGGTAGCCATGACGAGCTGATGGCTATGGGCTTTAAATACTATGAAATGTTTGAGATACAGAGCCATTATTATCGCGAGGGGGTAAGCGAAAATGACTAATACCGAACGGATTCTGATCATCGTAAGAGGCTTAAAAGAGTTTGATAAACTCGCCCCGGGCTATCTGTTAGTAACCGGCATACGCTCGGTATTTGACGCACTCAAGCCGTTTATCAATATCTTCATGTCTGCGCGCATCATCACCGCACTCGCAAATCGCGCGGATATAAAAACGGTGATGACCCTCGCGGGCATCACCGTCGTGTTAAACCTTATTAGCTCTTTGATCGCGGCTGCCATGCAGCGCGCCGCGTATTATTGTGGCAGCCGCTTATGGAAAGCTGTCGATTGGCCTGTGGACGAGAAGATACAACACATGGACTACGAGCATGTGGAAAACCCCGAGATCCACCAAATGCGCGGAAAAATCCAAACCATGCGCAACTCTACGGGCCTGGGACTAGCAAGGTTTACATGGTGCTTTACGGGTTTGATACACGGTTTATTCACCGTGATATTCTCGGTATCCATCGTATCAACCGCATTCTTTACAAGCGCTTATAGCACAAGCGCTTATAGCGCTGGTCCGTTCGCGTTTATATTCTCCCCATGGTTTACCGCTCTTATCATCGCCGCGATACTGACAAACGTCGTGCTCGATATGCGGCGTGGCGCGATCAAGACGCGTAAACAGCAGCAGGGATTCGATGGCATTATGCCATTCAATCGCATCGGCCAGTTTTACTACGGCTTGGTAAAGGAATATAAGTACGGCAAGGATATACGCCTATACGGGATAAATAAAATGATCATCTGTCAAATGACCAAGACAATATCCGGACTAAACAGTGTCATAGCTCGAATCCTGAAAATGAACGCCCGATACGACTCGATAGGTATCATTACCTCTAACCTCATGAGCTTTGTCATCTATGTATATGTCGCGATCAAGGCCATGCTCGGTGCGTTCAGTGTGGGCAGTATCGTTCAATATGTGGGTGGTATCTCACGGTTCAATAAAGGATTGTCAGAACTGATGTTCAACATCACGATGATCTGGGTCAATGGGGACGCACTCGAATACTTCTTCGGCTTCATAGATATGCCGGACAAGAAATACCACGGCACACTCACAGTGGAGAAACGCTGCGACAGCGAATACGAGATTAAATTTCACAACGTGTCGTTCAAATATCCCGGCAGCGACGTGTATGCGCTCAAAAATCTGAACCTCAAGCTGTATATCGGACAAAAATTGGCGGTAGTGGGCCAGAACGGCAGTGGCAAGACCACGATGATAAAGCTGCTGTGCCGCCTCTACGACCCAACCGACGGTGAGATCACGTTAAACGGCATCGACATCCGCAAATACGACTACAACGAATATATGAATATATTCTCAGTCGTGTTTCAAGACTTCAAGCTGTTTTCATTTCCTCTCGGGCAAAACGTCGCGGCGAGTGTGGAATACGACAGGGATATGGCAATGGATTGTCTGAAAAAAGCGGGCTTTGGAGAGCGGCTCTCAAAGATGCGTAATGCTCTGGACACGCCTTTGTACAAGGATTTTGAGGAGGACGGCGTGGAGATATCGGGTGGCGAGGCGCAAAAGATCGCACTCGCACGCGCGTTATATAAAAACGCCCCGTTTATCGTACTGGACGAACCCACGGCGGCGTTGGACCCCATATCGGAGTTTGAGATATATTCTACGTTTAACGATATCGTCGGTGACAAGACCGCCGTATATATCTCACATCGGCTCTCGTCCTGCCGTTTCTGCGACGATA
>CAZUNC010000027.1:0-18292 GCA_964621475.1 uncultured Defluviitaleaceae bacterium
TGCCGCAGGAAATAAGGGGGATCATCAGAGAGAACAGACAGATATATAACATCGGAACACAGGGCCCGGATATATTCTTTTATTATCTGCCCGGACTATTAAAGCGTACCATGAAGAATATCGGTATCCATATGCATCAGGAAAACTTCCGAGCGTTTATGAGGCATCTGCTCGAGGCGTTAAAGGCTTCCAAGGAGCCCGAAGCTCATGTGTTGTTTTCGTATATTTGCGGGTACTTGACGCATTATGCGCTCGATGTTAATGCGCATCCGTTTATTTATTATCATTCGGATGCAACGCAACGCTCGATACAGAGTAGCGTCAGACACAGGAGCTTAGAAACGGCTATCGATGTGATGATGCTAAAGCTATTAAGCGGTGAAAAGCCGTCGGACAAGAGGCTCTGGCAGCTCATACATGTAGGAAATGACGATGCGAAGATCGTTGCGATAGCACTACGCGACGCGATCAATAAGAGCTACAGCCGGCAACTCACGGAGCGGGATGTGAGCAAGGCTATGGGTTATATGACATGGATCACACGGATTCTACAGTCCAAGAGCGGACGTAGGAAACGGTTTATGGAGCTCGCAGAGGATCTGACGGTCGGTGAGCATATCGTGTCCTGCATCATCCATGATCAGAGTGTAAGCGGTGCAACGGATCATCTGAATATAAACAAAAAGCCATGGCATCTGCCATGGCGTGATAAAAACGATCAGGATGAGAGCTCTCGGTCCGAGAGCTTTGTGGATCTGTACAATACCGCGATCGGTGTCGGGGTTAAGTATATCGAGGCCGCATATAGCTTTAATCAAGGCGAAACAGATATCGGAAGCCTACTGTATCTACTGGGCAATCGATCACTGAGCTCGGGACTTCATGTCGATGACGGATTTGTAGAGGTCAAGAACTCTCTCGGCGAAGCGCTCGGATGACAGATCAGTTATCGCAGCTATCGCGTTTTGAGCTGCGGTCTTTGCCTCATCCTTGTGCGTGAGCGCGTAGTAGAGCATATCGGCTGCGTCTTCGTCCCGCTCGAAGCAAAAGCCTGTGTGGCCATGCTCGACAATGCCCTCGACGTTGCGATCCTTTTTAACGACGACAGGCACGGATGAGGCCATCGCCTCGACATATGTGAGACCCTGGGTCTCGGAGGTCGAAGCCGAGGCGAACACGTCGCCAAGGGCGTAATACAAGGGTATCTCATTCCATTGCACAGCACCAGTGAATATGACGGAGCGGGAGATATCGAGCTCACCGACGAGCCTTTCGAGCTCTTCGCGGTACGGGCCGGGGCCTACTATAACAAGCTTTGCAGAGGGCATCATACGCAGTAATTTCGGGAACGCCGAGATTATTACGTCGATGCTCTTTTCTTTTGCGATACGGCCTATGACTGTGACGATAGGGTCTTTAGGGTCTATACCGATCGACCGCTTTAGCTCGAGGATCTGCTCTTCGGTGTAATTCTCTGCTGCAAATGGCGAAAAATCGAGCCCGGTTGCGATCGTCGTGATTGGGCGTATAACGCCTATGGACTCGAGATAGTCCTTGGTCTTTTGCGTTGGTGCGATAACGGCCTGTGCTCGGTTGCAAAATATCCGGCTGTATGCCTTTGCAAATCCCGGTGTAAGTATTCGGCCGTTTGCGATGTAGTGGACATATTCCTCATACATCGTGTGGTAGGTATGCACCATTGGGATTTTATAAAACTCAGATACGATCTTAGCGAAGATCCCTTGCGAAAACTCGGTTTGGGTGTGGATGATGTCGAGCTTTAATCTGCGCAGGTTCAATATCAGCTTAGGCGAGTAAAGTATCGTGGCCCTGTGCGGTGGAGCGAACACAAACGGCATGCTCGGGCAGCGAAACACCATCGGCACGGGCTCGGGTACGCTTGGATCTGCGGATGTGATGATAAAGACCTTGTGGCCCATCTTTCCGAGCTCTTTTTCTAACATACGAATCGATGTGACCACGCCGTTTATCTGCGGTTGATATGTGTCGGTAAAGATGCCTATATTCAATCGGATGACCTCCCTGTTTGCATGGACTTTAGCTGTGATATGATTTTTGGCTTATAGATTTCCCCTTCCTCGGAAAAGGAAGTGGTGTCAAGATGGTTGATGAGTTCCTGCAATTTGGAGCAATTGTTTTGCGCATTGTAAATCTCGCCGAGCATTATATAATTCTTACTATACTCGGAATGATTCCTGATCGCGCAGTTAAGGACAGCCTCGGCCTCAGAGAGCATCTCAGCTGTTTGAAGTTCGGAGCCCCACTTGATTAAAGCCTGCAGAAAGTTTTGGAGATTGTCCTCGTATTGCGTGATGGTTTCGAGGTTGGACAAGCCGTACTTTAGCTTTAGCTCGCGGTTAGACATATGCTTCGGAAAACGAATCATTTTGCGTTCGGATAGTTTAAGCGCGGTGTTTTGCCGCGAATAGATACGTTCCGAGATCTCGGATTGTTTCATAATAGGAAGATCATTGATATCAGGATCATAAAAAAACTCTGATTCGATATCATGTCGGCGCGCGGTGTTCGCGTCCATTTCATCCTTTATGAAGTCCTTTAGGCCTTTTTCATGGCGTCTTGCGTTCTTATTCATTACTCTGTTTAGCCAGAATAAGCAAAACACAGCAAGCACGATAGGCCAGATGATCCGATATGGCATATATACACGTCCTTAACGTTTTATGGCATTATAGAATCATTCAAAGATGATGTAAATAAAATTTAATATTTAACCGAGGTACATATGGAAAAGCTCAAACTCAATGATAAGCAGCGGCTCGCCGTTGTGCACAAAGACGGTGCTGCAATGGTATTGGCGGGGCCAGGTAGCGGAAAGACAACGATCATCGCATACAGGGTGCTGTATATGATTAAAAAACATGATATTGACCAATCAAAGATTTTGGTCATCACCTTTACGCGTGCGGCGGCGTCGGAGATGAAAGAGCGCTTTAAGAGTCTGTGCGGCGGTGAGTACAAGGTAGAGTTTGGCACATTCCATTCCGTGTTTTATAAGATATTGCGGCAATACTATAGACAGGAACTGGGATCGCCGCTTATGGAAAACGAGCGTGGCGACATTATTACGAGCATATTACGCACAAAGCGCATCGAAGCGGATGGCGAGCTCGTACGCGACATATCCAACGAGATATCCAGGATCAAGAACGAGCTGACCGACCTTGAGTACTATAACTGCACGTTTATGGGTAATGAAGAATTTAAGAGCATATATACGGCGTATGAAAAGAAAAAGGAAGAAATCAAAAAAATTGATTTTGACGATATGCTGATTAAATGTTATCATTTGCTCGTGAATCGTTCGGATATACTCGCGTTCTGGCAGGAACGCTTTCATTATATGCTGATCGATGAGTTCCAAGACATTAACCATGTCCAATACGAATGCGTTAAGCTCCTCTGCGATAAGCACAGAAACATTTTTATCGTCGGAGACGATGATCAGAGCATATATAAATTTCGGGGTGCTAGGCCGGATTTTATTTTGCGTTTCCCAAAGGATTTTCCGGGATGCACACAGATTGTGTCTGATGTCAATTACCGCTCGACCGATGCGATCATCGGCTATTGTAATAAGGTCATATCGATAAACACCGTGCGCTACCCGAAGCATATATCGGGCACCGGCAAGGACGGTATACGCCCGAGGCTCATCCGCTCAGAGGATTTTGATGCGGAGGCACGAGCTATAGGCATGCGTATAAAAAAGCTGCTGGAGCTCGGTGTAAAGCCGGACGATATAGCCGTGATTTATCGAACAAACATCCAGGCACGCGCGTTTGTTGATGCGTTCATGGATTTACATCTGCCATATCGCGTCAGGGATTATTTCCAGTCCGTATACGACCATAGGGTCACAAAGGACTTGTTGGCGTATATGGCACTCGCGCGAAACAGAGAAGATAACGAGGCGTTTACACGCATCATCAATAAGCCGTCGCGTTATATCTCAAACGAGCTACTACAGGCTGCCAAAAAGGGTCGCAAGCATATGCTCGCGAACATCCAATACCTCAGAGGCCTAAAGCAATGGCAGTCGGAGCGCATATATGAATTATGTGCACATCTGGATATCATAAAGGATTTAACGACCCACGACGCGATCGGTTATATACGCTCGGCTGTGGGTTATGACGGTTACATAAAGTCTTATTGCTCATATTTCAAGATATCCAGCGACGGCATGCTCGATATAGCCGACGAGATACGTGATGCGTCAAAGGCATATCCGGTATATGAAGACTTTATTTCGCACAGGCAGCAGGTCCTCGAGGAGGCGAACAATCCAAAGCGTGCGCAAGACGACGACCGCGAGGGCGTTATCCTATCCACTATGCACAGCGCTAAGGGCTTGGAATTCGATACGGTGTTCATAGCGGGTGCTGTCGAGGGTGCGATACCACACGAACGCAGCAGGACCGCGACGGAGATCGAGGAGGAGCGGCGGTTGTTTTATGTCGGGCTCACGCGCGCAAAGAACAATCTATATATATCTGTCGTAAAAAAGAGGCATGAAAACAAGGTGGAACCTACACGTTTTTTGAACCTGAGACCGGCTGAGAGCCGCTAAGCATAAAGGGATGGTAGACGATGAGAATAAATAGGAGACTGCAAAAGAACAAACGACTGATAGCCGGTATCGTAGCGGGTGTCTTGGTAGCTGTGATGATATTCGGTATCGTCGCGCCGTTTGTGTCGTATTTGGGATTTTAGGAGGTTTTATCTTGGCGGACGAAAACAATCTCTTTGACGATGTCTTTATGGGCGATGACGATATCATCGCCGATGAACATATACCCGAACTCGACGGTGCGTACGTAAACACGGACGACATCATGGCCGATCTCGCTCCAAAGGCCCCTTCGATGATCGTGGATGAATCCGTCGAGGAACAGCTCGATTTTGATTTCGACATACAGATAGACGATTCCATCATGCAGCAGTTCAATCAGCGCACACTCGCGGACGAGACGAGCTCGTTGGACGACAGCATCGAGCGAATGCTCAAGATGGAACAGAAACAGGCAATGACCTTTGAGGACATCACGGACAATGTTGATTTCATCAAGGACGTGGCAGTCTATGACTCCGAGAAGGACGCACCGTCCGAATATGACGACGAACGCGATATTGCGGACAAGATGACCGGCGACGACGCGCTCGGTATGATCATGCAAAAGATGCATTTGAGCCCAATGGTTATGTATATCGTGGCTGGTGCACTTGTGCTGTTGATAGTGGGAACGGTACTGTTCGCGGTGATGTTTACGATGAGGATAAAAGAGCAGACCGTTATCGCGAGTCAGGGGGACGTGTTTGCCAGCCCCGACTCATCATACAACAACGCCTCCTCACTCTATGCTAGATATGTGTTCAACATGCCCGGAGAGCAACTGATGCTTAACGAGATGTTGTTCGGTCCTGCAGCGAGCGTGTTTTCGTTTAATCGCGAGATCAGTCCGGATCAATACAGTGTTTCACTCACGAACGCGATCGGAACGGAATATGACATAGATGTCTCTGACAAGCGGCCAAATGCATTGGTCTTTAAGCCGCTCACGGGTGCGAAGGGCTCGTTTACGTTGGGTATAACGGAGTTGGCCTCGGGCGAGACAGCGAGCTATTCGTTTATGCTTGCCGATAGCCCCACTATGTATAAAGCTCGCTATGTGACAACCCCTGAGCTGTTGCTGAGCACAAATCTGAGCGATACCGAGGGCACACAGAGGAAGCTGTCGGATGGCGAAGCGGGTATTTTCATGGACAGCGCCGTGTTTTCTAACACAGGCACGGATATCGTACTGAAGATGACAATGGGCTCGAAGGGGCGGTTTACGCTCGACGAGTGGAATGATTCGTTTGCGGTGATGCTAAAAAACGATGCTGATCAGATCATTCAGATAAAGGAAAACAATTTTATCTCACAGTTTGAAGATGAGGGTACTGTGCTTACGCGCGTGTTCTTCAAGCCCCTGTATAATCTCGATGGGACTCTATCCTTGACGTTACGCAATTTAGCCGTTTATCACGCTATCGGCGAGACCATACCTGCGCAGCGTTTGCTGGATTATAAGTCACAGGGCGAGTATGTAATCAACACGCACGATTACGATTTCTATTTCGAGGGTATGAAGATATCGGCAAAAAAAGCTGTCATAGTAATGCATGCAACGATGGCAGGCGATCCGGAACAACGTATCGAGTCGAGGCCGGATGTTGAACTCGTGGCAACGGATTCGAACGGAGCAGAGATTGTATTAAAGGGCAAATGCCAGTCGAGCGTGCAGGGTTCCGATATAGTATTCGACTACAGTGACCGTGCAGATGAGATGCGTGTCGCCGGGGGCTTTAATGTCAGAATAAACGGGGTAATGGTCAAGATGGGCGACAAGACCGTCGATTATGACCTTGTAAAGGCGCCGATGTCTGCCTCTACGAAATATGTAAATGCGAGGGGCTTTTTTGAGCGTTCGTTTAGGACGCGGTTAGCGTATAAATACGACGGTAAAACCGAGGGCTTTATCATGGGTTTTTCGGATGAACTGTTAAATGACCGTCGTGTGATGTCGCGTTATTCGCCTGTAAATGACGACGAGGAACACTCATACTTGGTCGAGGCGTTTGTTGTCTCGGTGGAAGAGAATCGATGTCTTGCAAATGTTTTAGAGTATGTTGATGGTGAGGAGACATATCATCAGGTCGTCGCGGACAAGATAGACGGTACCTGGGTAATAGTAAGTGACAGATTTTAGGTTTTAGACATAAGGGGTGTAGCTAATGATAGCGCTTGCTTGTGATCATGTAGGCGTACAATTAAAACAAGACGTAGCGGAGTATCTCGACGCATGCGGCTTAGAATACAAGGATTTTGGGACAGTTAATGAGGATAGCTGTGATTACCCGCAATATGCAATTGCGGCATCTCAGGCCGTCATAGACGGTGAATGTGACAGGGGTATATTGATCTGCGGCACGGGTATTGGTATGTCACTGGCCGCAAACAAGGTAAAGGGTATACGCTGTGTGGTATGCAGCGAGCCGTATTCGGCGTTGATGTCGCGCAACCATAACGACTGCAATATGCTCGCCATAGGCGCGAGGGTGATCGGCAAGGATATGGCGCTGATGATCGTCAAAACATGGCTCGAGGCTGAGTTTATGGGTGGGCGGCATGCCGAGCGCGTAGCGCAGGTCATGGATATAGAATAAAAATGACAATAATTTCAGAGGAAGGGGATATGTATATGAAAGCATTGCCTGTGGTTTTACAGGTGTATACGGTAAGGGAGGACGCAGAGAGGGATCTTGCGGGAACGATGGCCAAGGTTAAGGCTCTTGGATATGACTATGTGGAGCTGGCAGGTCTGTATGGGTTAGCGCCGCAGGAGTATAAAAAGGTTCTGGATGACGCGGGTATAACGGCTGTGTCAGCGCATGTACCGATCGCGGAGCTCATGAATGATCCCGTAAATACCGTTGCAGCATATGCTACCGTCGGATGCAAATATATCGCGATCCCGTATCTGGAGGAGGAATGCCGTCCGGGTAATAAGGGCTTTGATACCGTAATGGAGGCTATACCGACTATCGGCAAGGAATGTAACAAGCACGGTATAACATTGCTGTATCACAATCACGACTTTGAGTTTGTAAAGATGCCTGACGGTCGTTATGCGTTGGATTACATGTATGACGAGATACCGGCTGATATGTTACAGACAGAGATCGACTGCTGCTGGGTAAAGGTTTCGGGTGTGGATCCCGCTGAGTATGTAAGGAAATATACAGGTCGTTGCCCGATCGTCCACTTAAAGGACTTCGTCAAAGAAGGCGATGTCTCGAACATGTATGAACTGATCGGCATCGAGAACGATAACGAGCAGAAGCCTGCGGGACGTTTTGAATTTAAGCCTGTCGGATATGGTGTTCAAGACATACCGTCGATCTTGGAAGCGGCGGTTGAGGCCGGTGCGTCGTATGTCGTTGTGGAGCAGGATCTGTCGCTTGAGCGTCCGGCTCTCGAGGCTGCAAAAATGAGCAGGGAATATCTGCGTTCGAAAGGATTCTAATAAATGGCAATACAATGGTATCCGGGGCATATGGCAAAGTCCGTGAGGCTTATGACCGAGCAGATCGCGTTGGTCGATGTGGTAGTGGAGCTTCTGGACGCGCGTATACCCTATAGCAGCCAGAACCCCGATATCTCCAAAATGGCTAAGAACAAGAGAAGGCTTATAGTATTAAATAAGAGTGATCTGGCCGATGACGCTGTAACCGATGAATGGATAGCGTATTTTAAGTCACAGGGACTGACCGCTATAAAGTCGGACTCTGCAGCCGGTAAGGGCATGGACAGGATAGCGGCGGCAGTTACCGAGCTCTGTAAGGACAAGATCGAGTCCCAGAAGAGTAAGGGCCGCATATCCGTTCCGATACGCTCGATGATCACGGGCATTCCGAATGTAGGCAAGTCCACGTTGATAAATAAATATGCAGGCAAAGCAATAGCAAAGACCGGAGACCGTCCTGGTGTTACGCGTAGCAAGCAGTGGATACGCATACGCAAGGGTTTTGAGCTGTTGGATACGCCCGGGATACTCTGGCCGCGTTTCGATGATCAGAGGACGGGTGTAATGCTGTCCATAACGGGTGCTATCAACGACAACATACTCGATCTGCGCGATCTGAGCATGCAAGCTATAGAAACTATCGTAAAAATAAAACCGGATGCCATTGGCATCCGGTATAAAATTGCCCTTTCGGGCCAAAGCTCAGACGTGATACTGGAGATGATCGCGAGGGCACGCGGGTTTATAAAGAAGGGCAACGAGGTAGACATCGATCGTGCGGCGATTATATTTCTCGATGAACTGCGCGGAGGTAAGCTCGGGCGGATTTCATTTGAGAGACCGGGGGAGAGACAATAGGTGAAACTCACTATTAAAAACGGGCGCATTCTCGACCCATACAATGATATTGATGCGATAGGATCAATCGATATTACGGACGGCGTGATTACGGATGTCCGTATCGGAGCCTCAAACAACGAAGGAGTCGCCGTGACGGATGCTACCGTCATAGACGCGGCGGGATCTTGGGTGATGCCGGGATTTATTGATCTGCATGTACATTGCAGGGAGCCGGGCTTTGAGCATAAGGAAACGATCAGGACTGCAGCAGAGGCGGCCGTAGCCGGGGGCTTTACAACGATATGCGCTATGCCGAATACAAGACCCGTTACGGATAACCCCGAAACCGTCATGTATGTAAAGCAAAAGGCGCACGAGGCCGGAATGGCCGATGTGTTGCCGATCGGGAGCATAACAGTGGGGCAAGCCGGTGAGTGCCTCGTGGAGATGGCCACGCTGAAGGATGCGGGTGTCTGTGGCTTTAGCGAGGACGGCAAGAGTGTAAGGAATGCGCGGTTGATGCGAGATGCGATGACAGTCGCGAAGGATTTAGGCTTGCCGATATTTGCACATTGTGAGGACATGGACCTCGTGAACGGCGGTGTAATACATGACGGTGATGTAGCGCAAAAACTCGGTGTAAAAGGGATACCTAATGACGCGGAGGATGTCGTGATCGCAAGGGATATAGTGCTTGCTCGTAGCAAGGGCTGCAAATTGCATATCTGTCATCTGAGCACTCGTTCGGGATTGGAGATATATCGCGCACTGCGTACAGAAAAAATCACTGCGGAGATATGTCCGCATCATTTCGTGCTCTGCGACGAAGACATACCGTCGGATGCTGGGAAAGCGGGCAACTACAAGATGAACCCGCCGTTGCGTTCGAGGGATGATATGGAATATCTGCGCAGTCACATCGCTGATTTTGATGTGATAGCGACAGATCACGCACCACACCACGCGGATGAAAAGAACTGTGGCCTTGAGCGCGCGGCGTTTGGTATATCCGGGCTTGAGACAGCTGCGCCGCTCTGCATTACCTACTTGGTCGCAGAGGGATATCTGACACCACTCGAGTGGGTCAGGCGCATGACGATAAATCCGGCTCGCGTACTTGGGTCCGATTTAATGAAAAAAGGGACATTATCAATCGGTGCAAAAGCGGATTTAACGATAATAGATCCGAATAAGGAGGTTGTAATAACAACCGAAGCCTTAAAGACTATGGGTAAGAACACACCGTTTGCGAACGGATTTAGCGGTAGATTGACAGGAACGGTTCAATATACGATAATTGATGGGAAAGTAGTATATAAGGAGTGAAACCATGATAATAGACAAACTTATCGAGCGTATCGATATGCTGGACAATCCTACGGTGGTGGGACTCGATCCGAGGTTGGAGTATATACCCGGGTATATCAGGCAGCAGGCGTATGACACACATGGAAAGACACCGCAGGCTGTCGCTACAGCGTTTTTAGAATTTAACAAGGGACTTGTAGACGGGTTATGCGATATTGTTCCGGCTGTGAAACCTCAGATCGCTATGTATGAGCAATACGGCATTTGGGGTATCGATGCATTTATCAAAACCGTCACATACGCTAAGCAACGTGGGATGATCGTAATCGGCGATATCAAGCGTAGCGACATTGCTTCCACAGCAGACGCGTATTCGGACGGGCATCTCGGCGTAGTTGATATCGAGGGTAGTGAGCATGTGATATTTGACGAGGACTTCGTAACATTAAACCCGTACTTGGGTTTGGATTCCATTGAGCCTTTCTTGCGTAACTGCCGTTCACGCGATAGGGGCTTATTTATTTTGGTCAAGACCTCAAACCCGAATGCGTTCCAGATACAGGATCTCGAAACCGAATCGGGTTATGTCTATGAGCATGTAGGTCGCTTCGTCGAGCAATGGGGCAGAGAGTTCATCGGTACGTACGGCTACAGCTCGATAGGTGCGGTTGTGGGCGCGACACATCCGAAACAGCTCTACGACCTCAGGCAGATGCTGCCGCATACCTACTTCCTGATACCTGGTTACGGCGCGCAGGGCGGAAAGGCAGAGGATATCAAGCGCGTGTTTGACGAGAATGGCAGGGGCGCAATCGTGAACAATTCACGCGGTATTATGTGTGCATATCAAAAGGGTAGTTATGACGAGCGTGACTATGCAAAGGCCGCAAAGGATGCTGCACTCAAGATGAAGGATGAACTGACGCTATGAAGGGGATATTTCAAGCAACAATAGCGTCAAGCATAACACTCAAAAGTGGTATCTGTGACATGAACATTGTGTTACCTGAGGATGCAAACCGATCGGATGATGAGATATTTTGTGGACCTGCGGGCAGGTTTCTTGAACTGTACATCGATGACGGGGTTCATCTGCTGCCGAGGCCTATCAGCATATGCGAAACGGACCCGGCGACCCGAAGTGTACGTATCGTGTTTCGTGAGGTCGGCGACGGCACACGTTACCTCTCCGGGCTTGACGTGGGCAGCACCTTACGTGTGCTCGGGCCGCTCGGCAACGGCTTCCCGATGTTAAACCTTTCAGAGCACGACGAGGTGCTGATAGTGGGCGGAGGTATCGGTATCCCACCGCTTCTTGGGTTATCTAAAGCCTTAAGCTGCAAAAAGACCGTTTGCCTCGGTTATGCCGGTGAGACCTTCCTCGAACAGGATTTTCGAGAAACAGGAGCAGCGGTTCATATTGCCACCGATGACGGCTCAAAGGGCTTTAAGGGCAATGTCGTTCAGATGCTTAGACAGACGACTCTCTCGAAAGACGCGCAGGAACCGGCCTGTAAGGCCGTGTTCGCGTGCGGGCCGAAGCCGATGCTGCGTGGCATAGCCGAACTATTTCCGGACAAGGCATATCTGTCGATGGAGGAACGTATGGCATGCGGCCTCGGTGGGTGTGTGGGCTGCGCAATCAAGATAAAAGCCGATAATGAAAACGGCTACATATACAAAAAGGTCTGCAAGGACGGACCGGTGTTTACGGCGGGGGAGATCATATGGACAAGCTGAACAATACGACGGGCAATCTCACGGACATATCGGTCAATATATGCGGCGTGACGCTCAAAAATCCCGTGATGAACGCGTCGGGGACGTTTGGCAACGGCCGGGAATATGTAGACTTTGTTGACCTAAACGAGCTCGGAGCGGTAGTTGTAAAGGGTGTTGCTAACAGGCCATGGGCAGGCAATCCGCCGCCGCGTATAGCAGAAACCTATGCGGGTATGCTTAATAGCGTTGGTCTGCAGAACCCCGGTGTAAAGGCATTTATCAAGGATGATCTGCCATATCTGCGTGGGTTTGACACACGCATCATCGTAAACGTCTGCGGGCATACGATAGAGGAGTATATCGAAACGGTTCAGATATTGGCGGATACAGACGTAGATCTTTTGGAATTAAATATATCCTGTCCCAATATAAAGGAAGGGGGGATAGGGTTCGGAACGCAGCCGGACATGGCCGCGAGGGTAGTCGAGGGAGTTAAAAAGCATTGCCGTCAACCGCTGATCGTAAAGCTGAGCCCGAATGTAACGGATATCGCTGTAATAGCGAAGGCGGTCGAAAACGCCGGTGCGGACGGCTTGAGCTTGATCAACACGGTACTCGGTATGCGCATAGATATAAACACTAAAACGCCGGTACTTGCGAACGGTATGGGTGGGCTCTCGGGCCCCGCTATTAAACCGATAGCCGTTCGTGCGGTATATCAGGTTGCGCAGGCTGTAAAGCTGCCTATCATCGGTATGGGCGGCATTTCGAATGCGGATGACGCGATTGAGTTTTTCATCGCAGGAGCTGATGCGGTCGCGGTAGGCACAGCCAATTTTATAAACCCATATGTTATGCCTCAGATCGTAGACGGCATAAAAAGTTATGTACAACAGAAAGGGGAATATCCATGGACAAACAGAGGGTAGAACAGATACTTACGGAGTCAGAGGTTTTATTAAACGGGCATTTTATACTGACATCAGGGCGGCACAGCGACAGATATATGCAATGCGCGAGGCTCATGCAGTATCCGTGGCACACGGAGGAGCTCGCAAGCGGGCTTGCATCGGAGTTTAAGCAGGATGGCATTGATGCGGTAATAGGACCCGCTACAGGCGGTATAATCATTGCATATGAGCTCGCAAGGCAGCTGAAGGTTAAAAATATGTTCGCTGAGCGTGAGAACGGTGATATGGTGTTGCGTCGTAGCTTCTCTATTGAACCCGGCATGCGTTTACTCGTAGCGGAGGATGTCACGACAACGGGTGGCACGGTGTTTGAGATCATCGACTTGGTCAAAAAGCTAGGTGGCGAGCCCGTGGGTGTTGCGCTGTTGGTTGATCGCAGCATGGGTAATGTGGATTTCGGGATGAAGCTGCGTGCGGCATATACAGCCGAGATACAGAGCTGGTCGCCCGAGGAATGCCCGCTGTGCAAGGCAGGCGGACAACCGGCTATAAAGCCAGGCAGCAGAAGCCTTAAAGCGTAACCTTAATGCATAATTTGCTTTCACATATTCGGTCATATACGGAAACGGGTGTATACCCGTTCCATATGCCCGGACACAAGCGCAATAATGGTTTCATTGATAAAGACCTACTCGGGCTCGACTTGACCGAGGTGCCGGGTATGGACAATCTGCTCGATCCGCAGGATGTACTTAAGTCAATGCAACAGCGTATAGCGTCGATATACAAGGCTGACGAGAGCTTGTTCTGTGTGAACGGCTCGACCGTCGGCATCCTTTCGGCGATATGTGCGGTCTGTGGCGAAGATGACTTGGTTATCGTCGATCGGAACACACACCGCGCGGTATATAGCGGGCTCGCATTATCAGGTGCAAGGCCCGTGTATATTATGCCGGTGATTAATGATATCGGCATGTCCGTAGCCATTCAACCCGTGGACGTTGAGCGTGCGTTTAAGAAAAATCCGAGCGCAAAAGCCTTGGTTATAAATGGTGCTACATACGAGGGCTTTGTACCTGATATTAAAACGATCGCTGATACCTGCCATCGATACGGTGCGGTACTGATCGTAGATGAAGCTCATGGCGCACATTTTGCGTTTCATGAGGCGTTTCCCACTCATGCGGTGGCATTAGGCGCTGACATCGTGATCAACAGCCTGCACAAGACCTTACCCGCGCTGTCGCAGAGTGCGGTGCTGCATATGCGCGGAGATATCGTAGATAAACAGCGCGTATCGATGTTTTTACAGATGTTACAGACGAGCAGCCCGTCATACATGATGATGGCATCTGCAGACGATATGTTGTGCAAGCTAAATGATGAGACGCAACACTTTGACAGATATGTTGGGTTATTAAAGGCTGCTCGTAAGCATCTTTCGGAGCTTAAACATATTTCCATATTGTCACCGGAATCAACACAAGCGTCTGGTGCCTTTGCGCTAGACATCGGTAAAATAGTACTTTTTGGGCAACGTGTTGAAAAAAGTATAAGGAACGATTATAATATTGAACTGGAGTATCTTTCGAAACAGTTTGTTATTGCGATGGCCTCTGTTGCGGATACACAGGAGGGTTTTGAACGCCTTGTAAAAGCGTTTGAAGATATCGATGATAGCTGCGGTAACGAGGCATCAGCCTCGGGAGTGTTTACAGATATCACTCTCGTAGATTGCTCGGCAGACCAAATGTTGCCTGCAGTGGCGTTAACGCCCCGGCAGTCGCTTGGAATGAATCATGCGTATGTTAATATAGACGATGCAACTGACTTGATTTGCGGTGAGATCGTTGCCGCGTATCCACCCGGTGTCCCGCTTGCGGTATTCGGTGAGGTGCTTACGCGCGATGTATTGGATAGGATACACGTGGCGTTACCAGAGAAAAAACGCGTATGCGTCTGTGAAACATAACGCTTCTTATATTGCATGTATAGGGTAGGGGATTTTATGCTTGGTTTATCGGGACAGGATCTGTTATTGTGCGCAGGCTTGGCCTTTGTGGTGTTTTTAGCAGTTAAGACGATTGGCAGCTTTATAAAGGTGCTGTTCGTTAAGCATGCAGAGATGGATTATCTGCCCGACGACTTAAATTTGATATTGAAGCGTTGCTACAGCCTGTTTCCGAATGATGTCGTGAGCTTCCATGGCAGGGAATTTAAGCGCGGCTCGATAGTGCGTGTCACGACGGACAGGCACAAGATATTTGAGGGCAGACTGATCGGTGTAAACAATCAGAACATCGTGTGTGTAATTACGAATCGCTATGTGGTAGCACATGAAATGGATAAGATTATCGATATCAGCACATTGCAATAGCACTTATGGTGTGTGTGAGGGAGATATATGCATATACTTGTTACGGATGATGAAGACAAAATCCGCGCATTGATCAAGAAATACGCGGTCTTTGAGGGGCATACGGTCACAGAGGCCGAGAACGGGCTTGATGCCGTGAATCTATGCAAGAATAACAGCTTTGACATGATCGTCATGGATGTGATGATGCCGGAGTTTGACGGATTTTCGGCGGTAAAGGAAATACGCAAGTTTTGCGATACGCCAGTTATTATGCTCAGTGCGCGTGGCGAGGAATACGACAGGATTCACGGCTTTGAGATCGGCATAGACGACTATGTCGTAAAGCCGTTTTCTCCAAAGGAACTGTTGCTGCGCATGGACGCGATAGTAAAACGCGTAGGTAGTGCGCAACGGGACAGTGTCGGAGCTCATGAGGTCTATACATACCAAGGTTTTGAGGCGGATTTTACTGCGCGTAGGATCACTGCCGACGGTGAGAATATCTCGCTTTCGCCAAAGGAATATGACCTCATTTTCTATATGATCAAGAACAAAAATATTGCGCTGACGCGTGAAAGGCTCATATCCGAGATATGGGGTTATGACTTTTTCGGTGATGACAGGACGCTCGATACACATATAAAACTGTTGCGTAAGGCCTTGGGTATATATGCAAGCCTTATAACCACATTGAGGGGCGTAGGATATCGATTTGATGGGTAGCGTGTATGAAAAACACCATGAGTATAAAATGGAAGATTTTTGGGTTTTTAATAGGGTTTAGTACGTTACTATTGCTTATACTTTGGCTGTTTCAGGTAATATTTTTAGACAGCTTCTATCAGTTTGTAAAGATTCAAGAGATCAAGTCGGCTGCGGGATCAATTGTTAAAAATAGGAGCGTTGCAAACATCGAGGAGATCGTGGAGCGTGTTTCGGTTGCGAACGATGTATGCGTCCGGGTTGTGAGTGTTGATGGCGATGAGATTAACGATATATACTCATCTGATATACTCAGGGGTTGCACTATACACAAGTTACCTCCGCCTTTAATACAACGGCTCGTCACAAAGGTTACCGCAGAGGATGCGGAGCCGATGATGTATGTAAACAGGGAGACGTTCTTTCGCGAGCAAACCCCGCGTATACCGCCGCAAATGATTCAAATAATGCCGCGCGATTCGGAATCCATTATCTACACATCCATCACGGATATAAACGGCTTAAAGGCCGTTGTTTTTATAAACGGCGTAATATCACCGGTCAACGCGACGCGTAGCACACTGCGATATCAGCTGTATGCGATCACGGGCTTTATGTTGTTGTTTTCGGTGATGCTGGCTCTTTTAATAGCTAAACACGTTGCAAAGCCTATAGTTGCGATTAACGATGGTGCGAAGCATCTTTCTCAGGGTCATTATGATATAGAATTCAAGGCAAAGGGATATAGAGAAATCAACGAGTTAGCGCAGACATTAAATGTCGCGGCAAATGAACTCTCCAAGGTCGAGGCATTGAGGCGCGAATTGATGGCCAATGTATCACATGATCTGCGTACACCACTTACGATGATATCGGGTTATGCGGAGGTCATGAGGGATCTGCCCGGCGAGAACACGCCCGAAAATGCGCATATCATTGTCGAGGAAGCCAAGAGGCTGACGAGCCTGGTCAATGATGTACTGGATATCTCAAGGCTTGAAAACGGCGTACAGGAACTTAGGCGTGAGCGTTTTAACCTGACTATGGCTATCGAGGATATCGTCGCCCGCATTTCGGAGCTACTGCGAAAGGACGGGTATTTGATAGATTTCAAATATTCAACGCAAGCCTTTGTGAGCGCTGATCAGATAAAGATATCGCAGGCCTTTTATAATATGTTAATCAATGCCGTAAACTATACAGGCGCGGATAAGACGGTAAGGGTTGTTCAGAGTATTTCCGAGGAAAACGGGAAGAAAACTGTGACTGTGAGCATTGCTGACAGTGGAGAGGGGATCGATGAACAGGATATACCGTATATCTGGGATCGGTATTATAAATCGGAAAAGAACCACAAACGCGGCGTGACCGGAACAGGGCTGGGCCTTTCTATAGTACGCAGGATCATTGAAAACCACGGCGGCATATGCGGAGTAAAGTCTATGCAGGGTCAAGGTAGCGTGTTTTGGTTTTCGTTGGATATTCAATAGAAATGATAAAACAGGAGGAGACGGAATGGGTTATTTATCTGTAAACGAGATTGCAAAGATGTTAGATCATTCGTTACTAAAGCCAGAGATGACAAAGCATGAGATCATCGACGGATGTGAATTGGCGAAGCAATACGGCACAGCCTCCGTATGCGTGAGACCATGTGATGTCGAGCTCGCATATGGGATATTACAGGGCTCGGGTGTAGCGGTCAGCACGGTAATTGGCTTCCCTCATGGCTCGCATCTTACCGAGGTAAAGCTGTACGAGGCTCAAAAGGCCGTAGAGGGTGGCTGCACAGAGCTTGATATGGTACTCAATATCGGCAGACTGCGTTCGGGTGAATATGATTATGTATACGAGGATATAAAAGCTATTGTAGATTACGCACATTCGAAGAACGTTCTCGTAAAGGTCATATTGGAAAATGCGTACCTGACCGATGAGCAAAAGATCGAGGCTTGTAAGATATGCGAGCGTGCACAAGCGGATTTTGTAAAGACATCGACGGGTTATGCTCCTATCGGTGCCACAGTTGAGGACCTTAAGCTCATGAAGGCTAATGTGAGCGACAGCGTAAAGGTCAAGGCTGCGGGTGGAGTGAGAAATCTGGATGCGGTACTGTCATGCCGAGCATTAGGCTGCACGCGCTGCGGAGCGACCGCAACCAAGGTGATCATAGAGGAAGCTCAGCGAAGAGCAAAGAATTGCGAGCTCGCAACCATCAGTGCGGATTCAGCAGTGATAGGTACTGGGTACTAAAAAATTAAGGGCTGTTACAAACCTAAATCTCATCGGTTTGTAACAGCCCTTTTTTATGCGTTTAACGCATTTAATTTTTTAGCCAT
>CAZUNC010000028.1:0-18201 GCA_964621475.1 uncultured Defluviitaleaceae bacterium
CACTTCGCTGGGCAGTATCGTCACATGATCCGTGAACAAAGATTTATACGAGTCATTAAACATAAACTGATTATCAAATATAGAACCACCGCTGGTTGGGTCGGTAAACTTGTTTAACAATTCCATGTCCATCTTTTGCCACACCCCATCGGCTCCAGATGTGTACATGCTCTCACCGTCATAGTATGTCTTTGAGGTGGTATCACGGATGCTCTTCTCGGTTGATAAAAGCTTGGGGCTAGTCTCTGTGTACATCTTTTTGTTTGAGACTATCGTCTTTTGCAGCATTTCAATCGCGATGCTAAAATCGGCGCCGGACGCGCTCATACCAATGGTCATACGCATATCACCATTGCTTTTATAGCTCCCCGCTTTTGTCATATTCTCCTGTGCTTTGAGTAACAGATCGTATCCATCGCCCTGTGCAAAGGCCGTGACCGAAGACAATGCCGACATCAATACTATCAGCATAAGCGTGATTACCTTTTTCATTACAATCCCCCATTTCCATTCTCTGTGATATGTTATTAGGAAGGATTGTACATCCTTTTACGATAAGATGCAAATGAAAAGGCTATCTGTGACAATCAGAGTTCGAAATAATTTTTCATTGCTTCATTAACGTATTGTAATTTTGATATGAACGCACGTAAATATAATGAACCATACATATTATATGGCGTTTGATGGTTTATAGGCTTGCAATTCGACTACATACCGTGAAGTCGATCCAAAACCTCCACAAGGTAAAGCCAGGACCGTCGTATTGGAACATATGTAATATCAATGCTTCAAGCATGATTTCCGTTTAATCCCTCAGATGTTTTTATATTTATTTAGCCATACTGTTATTCGCCGATATCAAAATTAAGGGTGATTTATATAAACCCTGTTGATGGTTGATTTAATTGGTAGATTTGGCCCAACCATCAATAACCGTACGATTTGAATGGTTAACTTACTAGTCTGCTTATATAGCTCCCTTTCAAAAATTTGAGCTATTTTGTTTGTTGCTTGTGTCCTCCAACGTGTGAGCATGTTTGGGTGTATAATGTAATAGTAGAGTTAACATAGATAAGGTATTGTTGGGAAAAAACGGGGCATATTGCGGAAGAATCCTTGATGGTCTTCTTCTGCAACAGCCCCATTTTTTTACTAAATCTCTACTACCGTCCCAGCTCGATCACATTTGCCACAAGCTTCTTGCAGCGTCCGCAGGCAGTGCCCGCTCCTGTAATTTCACCGACGGCCTCGAGGGTGTTGGCTCCGGATTTTACTGAGTCTACGACAGCGGCGAGCGACACCTTGTTGCAGCCGCACACCGAGGTGAGTATGCCGCCAAGCTCAGCCTTGCAGCCCTCGCACTCGCCGCATACCCCGGCCTTTTCTTTTATCTCGTCCAATGACCTCGCGCCGTCGCACATAGCCATGCGTATTGCGAGATATTCGATGTTGTTTCTCGTGCATATCGTTCGGTTTCCTGCCATGGCCATTCCACTCCTTATTCGCTTGTATTATTTTATAAACAGCGCGGCCAGATCCATCGGTAACATCGTTGTGTCACCGTTATAGACGCGCATGTTGCCGCCGCTGATCTCGTCGATCAGTAATACACCCGTATCCGATTTGCCGAACTCGAATTTGATGTCGTAGAGCTCGAGATTGCGTGCGGTCATCTCGTCAGCGATAAACTTTGTGAGCTTCTTTGTCTGAGCCTTGATGTCCTCGTATTCGGCGTCGGTCATGATGCCGAGTGTGACTAATGCGTCCTTAGTGATCGGCGGGTCCTCTCTGCCGTCATCCTTGAGCGTGACTTCTACGAAATAATCGAGATCCTGCCCCTTTGTTGTGTATTCACCGTATCTGCGGATGAAGCTACCGTCAGCCTTTCTGCGGCATACGACCTCGAGGCCATTGCCGTAACGCACTGCGGGTAATACGGTCATCGTGACATTCTCGGGGTCAGCGGAAATGAAGTGGGTTTTGATGCCCGCTGCGTTCATCTTTTCAAAGAAGTATTTAGACATCAAAAGCCCTGACTTGCCGATGCCCTCAATAGAAAGCCCTACGGTATTTGCGCCTGGATCGAACACGCCGTCTGTGCCCGTCACATCGTCCTTGAACTTCAACATTACATTGCCGTCCTCTAAACGGTATACATCCTTTGTCTTGCCTGTGTAAATAAGCTCCATAACATATCTCTCCCTTTGATATTTGTCTATTTAAAATAGTTGACGCCGTTGATAAGTAATGTCTGCTGGAAGCGTCCGCGGATGTTTTTATACAGGTTGTCCGCTATACGCTCCGTGTGACCCATTTTACCCAAAATTCTGCCATCCGCAGAGGTTATGCCCTCTATACCCCAGGCAGAGCCGTTCGGGTTGTCGAGGTAACGTGTGGCTATCTGACCGTTAGCTGCGAGCATCCTGAGGGTTTCGTCATTTGCAACGAAGCGACCCTCGCCATGTGAGATCGCGACATTATAGACCTCGCCCGGTTTGCAGTCGCAAAACCATGGTGAAAGGTTCGAGCATATCTGCGTTTGTACGATCTTGGACTGGTGACGGCCTATCGTGTTAAACGTGAGCGTAGGCGCGTCCGGGGTAGGGGGTGTGATCTTGCCATACGGGACCAGGCCCAACTTTATAAGTGCTTGGAAGCCGTTACATATGCCTATCATGAGCCCGTCCCTGCGTTCCAAAAGCTCCGTGACCTGCTCGGCCACACGTGGGCTGCGGAAAAACGCCGTGATAAATTTGCCGGAGCCGTCGGGCTCGTCACCGCCCGAGAAGCCACCCGGCAGTGCAATGATTTGGGATTCCGAGATCAGCCTTGCTATCTCGTTGACCGACTGCTCTACATCCGCAGCAGTGAGGTTACGGATCACGAGGGTATTGACCTCTGCGCCCGCGAGCCTGAATGCGCGCTCGGTGTCGTATTCGCAGTTTGTGCCCGGGAAAACAGGTATGAAAACACGTGGCTTAGCGATCTTCACCGGGTGAAATCTAATGGTCGAGGATTCCTTAAATATGCTCGACGGAGTGGGGAACTGATCGGTGTCTACATCCGCCTCGGTCTGGAACACAGGCTCGAGCTTTTGTTCATAGACGTTTAGCAACCTATCAAGCGGGATGCGTTCGTCTGCGAGCGCGATCTCAAAGCCCTCGACCGTTTCGCCGATTAATACGCCCTCATCGATGTCCTCCGCAAGCTCCAATATGATCGAACCATATCTATATTCGAACAGTTTATCAGAAAGCAAGTCCGGTGCGAACCTGAACCCTATCCTATTGCCTATGCACATCTTAAATATACCCTCGGCAATACCTCCGAACGAGACCGCCCAGCCTGAGACGGCCTTTTTTTGTTTTATCAGGTTTTCAACCAACTCAAAGACCTTATGTGCGGTCTCGTGGTCAAATACCCCACGTTCATCAGTTGGTATCTCGAACAACCTGACTACATGTCCGGGTTCTTTAAACTCCGGCGAGATCACATCCCGCGCATCGGCTGTTGCGACTGCGAACGAGATCAAGGTTGGTGGTACATCGATCGATTCAAAGCTGCCGCTCATCGAGTCCTTGCCGCCGATAGCGGCTACCTTCAGTTCCTGCTGCGCGCGCAACGCACCCAATAACGCCGCGAAGGGCTTACCCCATCGTGTAGGGTTAGTGCCGAGCCGTTCGAAGTATTCCTGGAACGTCAGGTATGTATCCTTCACACTCGCGCCGGATGCAACGAGCTTCGACACGGATTCATACACAGCGTAATATGCGCCCAAGAACGGGTTGTCGGACAGATACGGATTAAAGCCGAACGACATCGCGGATGCGGTATTCGTATCGCCATCCGTGACGGGTAGCTTCGCAACCATTGTCTGTATCGGTGTGATCTGTGCCTCACCACCCAGCGGCATCAAAACCGTGCCGGCGCCAATCGTCGAATCAAAGCGTTCCGTAAGCCCACGCTGCGAGCAGACATTCAAATCACCGACCATATCCTCAAAGAGGCCTGTCAGCGTTTTACCCGTCGCTGAGCCGCCGAAATACGCCTTCGGTACCGATGCATGCGGTATTCGTGCCGTCATCGTTTTCCGTGCGCCGTTTGTATTTAAAAACGTGCGTGACAGATCTACGATCCTATTACCGCGCCATGACATCAGCAGCCTGTTATCGTCCGTGACCTCGGCCACAACAGTCGCCTCGAGGTTTTCTGTTCCGGCCTTTGCGATAAACGCATCCGTATCGGATTTATCCACCACGACAGCCATACGCTCCTGAGACTCTGATATCGCGAGCTCCGTTCCGTCGAGGCCGTCATATTTCTTGGGCACACGATCGAGGTTTACGTTCAGCCCGTCCGCGAGCTCGCCGATCGCGACCGCTACACCACCCGCACCAAAGTCGTTACAGCGTTTGATCATACGGCTGACCTCAGGGTTACGGAAGAAACGCTGTATCTTGCGTTCCTCGGGTGCGTTACCCTTTTGAACCTCCGCGCCACAGCTTTCCAATGACGAGAGGGTATGCGTCTTTGACGAACCCGTCGCGCCGCCCACGCCGTCACGTCCCGTTCTGCCGCCGAGCAGAATAACCAGATCGCCCGGTGTGGGGCGCTCCCTGCGTATACATGAAAGCGGTGCAGCTCCTACGACCGCTCCGGTTTCCAGACGCTTGGCCTTGTAACCCGGATGATAGATCTCGCGCACGATACCTGTCGCTAATCCGACCTGATTGCCATACGACGAAAAGCCCGCTGCTGCGGTTGTGACCAATTTGTGCTGCGGAAGCTTGCCCGGCAATGTGTCCTCGGGCAATTCCAGCGGATCCGCTGCACCCGTTACGCGCATCGAGTGATAGACATAACTGCGGCCAGACAGTGGATCGCGTATCGCGCCGCCTATACAAGTGGCCGCGCCGCCGAAGGGTTCTATCTCGGTCGGATGGTTGTGGGTCTCGTTTTTAAACATCAACACCCATGGTTCGGTCTTACCATCGATATCGGCCTCAATAATTATCGAGCATGCGTTTATCTCCTCGGATACATCCAAACGTTCCAGATATCCGTGCGCTTTCAAGTACTTCGCGCCGATCGTGGCGATATCCATGAGCGTCATGGGTCTGTCTGTGTCCGGATATAACTCGTTGCGGTATTTGATATATTCCTCGTACGCGAGGCGGACTGTTTCGTCCTCGATCAAGATGTCCTCTATCTCGGTCAGAAAGGTAGTATGTCGGCAATGGTCGGACCAGTATGTATCAATCATCCTGATCTCGGTCAGGGTCGGGTTGCGGTGCTCGGACATGAAATAGTCTCTGCAAAACCTCAAATCGGCTTCATCCATTGCGAGCCCGTAATCCTTTACAAACGCCACGATGCCGTTGTCGTCAAGCCCACAGATATCGATCTCGGGGATGTCGTCGGGTACGGCCACGCGCAGTGCGAGCGAGGTCTTAGGTTCGAGCGAGGCCTCGCGCGCCTCTACCGGGTTTATCAGATGCTTCTTGATCCGTTGTAGCTCGTCTGCGGACAATTCGCCGTACAACGCGTAGACAATCGCCGAGCGCACCTCGGGGCGCTCGCCCTTTGAAACGATCTGCACACACTGTGCTGCGGAGTCCGCACGCTGATCGTATTGTCCGGGTAATAATTCGACAGCGAACACTGCGTCTGCACTTGGTAAATCCTCCAACAGCCTGTCCGCCTGGGGCTCCGAAAACACCGTGGTCTTGCAGTCCTCGAACAGCTCCGCGGAAATACCCTCCACATCGTAGCGATTTATGATCCTCAGGTCCGTGAGCGAGGAAATACCCAGGAAGTCGCGCAGCTCCGACAGGGTCTGTGCGGCATGCACGTCATAGCCCGGCTTCTTTTCCACATACACGCGGTGAACCCCATGAGCAACGATGTCGCAGGATGAGTGCAGACGCGAAAGCGCACGTTGTCCGATGTCATTTCTGTAAAATGCATTCGTAAAGTCGATGCGCCTAACCCCTGTATAGGCAAGGTCTATAGCGTCCTGTAATGACGTGGCCTTACTGACAACGCCGAGCACGCGCCCGCCGCTGTTTATCAGGGTATCGCCGTCACGTTTAGTGCCGCTGTGGAAGATAAAGCTATCGCCCGTATCCTCAAATAAACCGTTTATCATATGTCCTGTGTCAGTTTTCAACGGATAACCGCCCGATGCGATGATCACACAGCATGCCGCACCGTTTTCGAACTCGATGTTTACATCGCTCAACGTACCGTTCTCAACCGCCAACATGATCTCAAGCAAGTCGGTCTTTAGAAGCGGCAGTACTACCTGTGTCTCGGGGTCACCGAAGCGGCAGTTGTACTCGATCACATAAGGTTCATTGTCCCCGGTGATCATCAGACCGAAATATATACAGCCTTTAAATACGATACCCTCGGCCCTCAATGCTTCGATCGTGGGCTTGAATATCTCTTCCTCACAGCGTTTTGCGACTGCGGGCGTATAGAAGGGGTTCGGTGCGACCGTTCCCATACCGCCTGTGTTTAGGCCCTCGTCATTGTCGTGTGCACGTTTATGATCCTGGGCCGAAACCATCGGCACGATCGTTTGACCGTCCGTGAACGCGAGCACCGTGACCTCGTTGCCGGTGAGGTACTGCTCTATGACGATACGGTTGCCGCTCTCGCCGAAGCATTTGTAATCGAGTATCGAGCGCACCGCATTCTCGGCCTCTGCGAAATCCCGAGCGATCACTACACCCTTGCCGAGTGCGGGACCGTCGGCCTTTATTACGATCGGATAGGATTGCTCACTCAGATATGTTATGGCTGTATCTGCATCGGTAAATTCCTCATATGCGGCGGTGCTGATACCGTATTGCTTCATGAGCTGCTTTGCGAAGGATTTGCTGCCCTCGATACGCGCGGCGGCCTTATCGGGGCCAAAGCACGGTATACCGGCAGCGCGTAAGCTGTCGGCCATACCTATTATCAGCGGATCGTCGGGCGAAACCACAACGAAGTCCATGCCGTTGACCTTTGAATATGCGACGATGCCGTCTATATCCGTAGCCTTTATGTCCACGCATTCGGCGAGGGCAGCGATGCCGCCGTTACCCGGAGCGCAATACAGCTCGGGCTTTTTAGGGCTCTCACTGAGCTTTTTTATGATCGCGTGTTCCCGGCCTCCGCCGCCAACCACCAAGATTTTCATATTTACCCCCATGTCCGTCAGTGCTTGAAATGGCGCATACCCGTGAACACCATCGGAATGTTGTATTCGTTACATAGGTCGATGGACGCTTGATCCTTGATCGAGCCGCCGGGCTGTATGATCGCCGTTACACCGGCCTTGAATGCGGCCTCGACGCAGTCGCTGAACGGGAAGAACGCGTCGCTTGCGAGCACGGAGCCTCTCACGTTTTCGCCGCCGTATTTGATAGCGAGCTCGAGCGCGGTGATACGGTTCGTTTGACCCGGGCCGACACCGACCGTAGCGAAGTCTTTTGTTAATACGATGCCGTTTGACTTGGTATGCTTTACGACAGCGAATGCGAATTCAAGCTCCTTCATCTGCTCGTCCGAGGGCTGAGCGTTTGTTACGACACGCAAGGATGCCCGGTCGATGAGCTGCTCGTCCAATTCCTGAACCAATAGACCACCCGCAACCTTTTTCATGTCGAGGATGCTCTTGTTAGGACAGCCACAATCCGGCAATTTAAGCAGACGGATGTTCTTCTTGGCCTTAAGTATCTCGAGTGCCTCCGGCTCAAAATCCGGCGCGATGATGATCTCAAGGAATATCTTGGACATCTCGGTCGCGGTCTTCGCATCGACCGTTGCATTTACCGCGACGATACCGCCGAATATCGAAACGGGATCTGCGTCATATGCTTTTTGATACGCGGTAAATACATTGTCAGAGACTGCCGCGCCGCACGGGTTCGCATGCTTTACGGCTACGGCCGCGACATTATGCATCGGGTCTGCTGCGTAAGCCGTCGTGAGATCCTTTAACAGATCCAACGCACCGTTTGCGTCGTTGATGTTGTTATAGCTCAGTTCCTTGCCCCAGAGCTGTTCGGCATGCGGCAGCTTTGAAAGGCTCTGATCCGCGCAGGATGCACTTGAGATTTCCTTGTAAAATGCGGCTTTCTGATGTGGGTTTTCGCCGTAGCGCATTTCTTGGATCTTTTCGTATGTAAGTGAGAGGCGTTGAGGGAACGAGCCGATACCGACCTGCTTGCGCATATAGTCCGATATCAATGTATCGTATGCGGCTGTGTGCTCAAACACCTTGTACGACAGATACAGACGAAAATCCGTCGATGCTTCGTCGGATTTGAGATGTTCGATGATCCCCGCATAATCCTCCGGGTCCACCGCAACATACATATCCTGCCAATTTTTTGCTGCTGCGCGCAGCATAGTCGGACCGCCTATGTCGATGTTCTCGATCGCGTCCTCGCGTGTTACATCGGGCTTTGAGATCGTTTGCTTAAACGGATAAAGATTGATCGCAACGACATCCACCGGCGAAACCCCTAAATCCGATATCTGCTTCATATGCTCCGGGTTTGCACGCATTGCGAGGATGCCCGCGTGTATCTTTGGATGCAGTGTCTTTACACGCCCGTCCAAGCATTCCGGAAAGCCTGTGATATCCGATATATTCGTGACATCGATACCGGCCTTTTCGAGCGCAGTCTGCGTACCGCCCGTAGAAATGATTTCAAAACCAAGCCCTATAAGCTCTTTCGCAAAATCCACTATTCCGGTTTTGTCAAAAACACTGAGTACCGCACGTCTCTTCATTGAAACCTCCTTGTTAAAATCTCAAGTGCCTCGGGCAAGAGTTGCCACTCGGCTTCCTCCATCACACGTTTTTGCAGGCTCTCGGGACTGTCGCCCGGTAAAACGTTCACGGCCTTTTGTAGCAGTATCTCGCCGCCGTCGCAGACCTCATTGACATAGTGCACGGTGGCACCGGTCACCTTTACGCCGTATGCGAGTGCGGCCTCATGAACCTTGAGCCCGAAAAAGCCCTTGCCGCAAAACGACGGTATCAACGACGGATGAACGTTAATGATCCGATTTGGGTATCGCTGGATGATTTCGTCGCCGAGCACATACAAAAATCCCGCGGTCACTATCAGATCAATACGGTGCTGCATGAGTGTCTGCAACATCGCGTCGTCGAATGCCTCACGGCTTGGATAGTCCCGTTTGCGGACGACCGCGGTCGGAATAGCCGCGGCCTCGGCGCGTTTTAATGCGTATGCGTCTCTGTGGCTCGAGAGTACGAGCGCGAGAGAACCGTTCGGGAAACGGCCCGAAGTCTTCGCGTCGATGATCGCCTGTAGGTTCGTGCCGCCACCGGAGACCAATACCGCGATATTTAGCATAACACTACCCCGCCATCCGAGCTGTCGTCTGTGTTACCTATCTCGCCCATTACATACGCATTCTCGCCGCAGGCATTTAGGATATCGAGTGCATGTTGTGTCTCATTCTTGTCGATGACTAAGCACATACCTACACCCATGTTAAATGTGTTGAACATATCGCGTTCGGGTATGTTACCCCTCTGCATGATCTCGTTAAATATCGGTGGCGTTATGATCGAGGCCTTGTTAATACACGCGGTCTTCCCGGCGGGTAGAATACGTGGGATGTTTTCGAAAAAGCCGCCGCCTGTGATATGCGACACGGCTTTTATCGTCACGCTCTCGGCTAATTTCAACACAGACTTTACATAGATCTTTGTGGGTGTCAGCAGTGTATCTGCAAGCTCGGTTGTTAAGCTGTTGCCGTTAGCGTCGTCTATGCCGAATACCTTGCGTATCAGCGAGAAACCGTTTGAGTGTACGCCGCTCGACGCGAGTGCGATCAAGGTGTCGCCTGTTTCTATTGTGGAGTTGTCAAAGATCTTATCACGGTCAACAATGCCGACCGCAAACCCGGCCAGGTCATATTCGTCCTCTTTGTAAAAGCCGGGCATCTCGGCGGTTTCGCCGCCTATCAACGCGCAGCCGCTCTGCACGCAACCCTCCGCGACACCGGAAACGATCTCTGCGACCTGTTCGGGGACGTTTTTACCGAGCGCGAGATAGTCCAAGAAAAACAACGGACGCGCGCCGCAGCAGATGATGTCGTTTACGCACATGGCGACGCAGTCTATGCCGATTGTGTTGTGCCTGTCTGTCAGAAACGCGAGCCTGAGTTTTGTGCCCACACCGTCTGTTCCAGAGACGAGCACAGGGTTCTTCATATCCCCAAGCTCGAGCCCGAACAACCCACCGAAGCCGCCTATACCCGATAGGACCGACGGGTTCATGGTCCTTGCGACATGACTTTTCATGAGCTCTACGGCCTTGTATCCGGCGGTTACATCCACACCCGCCGCCTTATAGCTTTCGCTGTGGCTCTTCATATGTTTTATTCCTTTCCGTTCCAGCAATATGTACAGAGCTTGCACTTGTCTATCCCGACAGCGTTTAACGTGTCGTCGAGCTCGTGAAACTTTAATGATGTAAAGCCCATGCGCGAGCACATCCCTGAGACCATGTCTTGGTGCTTTTTGGTGGAGGGATCGGCATATTCGGCAATGGTGTCCTCAGTGACGTTGCCACCCTCGAGCTCATCTATCACCCGTCGCGATATCAGATCCATCACGTCTGTGGAGCGCGAGAAATTCAGATATTTGCAGCTGTAGAGAATGGGAGGACAGGAGGCACGCACATGCACCTCGTTCGCACCGTTTTCGTACAGATAATTGACTGTCTCAGCGAGCTGCGTACCACGTACGATCGAGTCGTCGATGATGATCAGACGCTTGCCGTCTATGAGTGCCGAGATTGGTATCAGCTTCATCTTTGCGATCAGGTTGCGCGCACGTTGGTTTTGCGGCATGAAGCTACGTGGCCATGTGGGTGTGTATTTGATAAGCGGCCTCGCAAACGGTATACCTGATGCGTTCGAATAACCGATCGCGTGTGCGGTCCCGCTGTCCGGTACACCCGCAACAAAATCGGCTTCTATCCCCTTGTCGAGCTCAGCGAGATTTCTGCCCGTGCGGTAGCGCATGGCCTCGACGTTTACTCCCTCGTAGACTGAGGTCGTGTAGCCGTAATACGACCACATGAACGTGCAGACCCTCATCTCGTCACGTGGCGCGACGAGTTGCGTTACGCCATTGCTGTCGATGAATACGATCTCACCGGGGCCGAGCTCACGCTGCAATTTGTAGCCTAAATTTAAAAAGGCGAAAGATTCCGACGACGCACAGATAGCGCCTTCCTTTTCGCCTATGATCAGAGGCGTACGTCCATATTTGTCTCTTGCCGCAAACATGCCGTCCGCCGTTAATATTATTAAGGTTAAAGAACCGTTTATTTTTTCCTGCGCGAGGCGTATACCGTCGGATATGGTTTCACCGCGGGATACGAGCGCAGCCACGAGCTCCGTGCTGTTGATCTTGCCGCGGCTCATCGACATCAGTTGATTGCCGCCGGACAGATACTCTTCTATCAGCTCGGCCTTGTTGTTGATGCGGCCTACCGTCGCGATCGCATAATACGCCAGCTTGTTCCTGACCGTGAGCGGCTGCGGCTCGCCGTCGCTGATGGCCGCTATGCCCATATGACCGGACATCTCGGCTAAATCACCCTCGAATTTCGTACGGAACGGAGCGTTTTCAATGTTATGGATCGCGTTGTTGAAGCCGTCTGCGCCGCAAACGACCATACCACCGCGTTTCGTACCCAGGTGTGAATGATAGTCAGCGCCAAAGAACAGATCCATCACGCAATCTTCAGTTGAAACAACCCCAAAAAGTCCGCCCAAAATAACTTCCCCCTCTGTTCGTTAGCAGATTATAACTGAGACTGAATAGCCTTATCCTTTTCGAGCACGCTCTGACGCATTCGTTGCTTCATGGCTGATAGGGTTCCGGCCAGTTCGGCATCGGAGATCGCGAGCATCTGCGCTGCTAATATTGCCGCGTTTTCCGCACCGTCTATCGCAACGGTCGCAACGGGTATGCCGGACGGCATCTGCACGGTCGAAAGCAACGCGTCCAGACCGTCTAATGTAGAGGATTTGATCGGCAGGCCGATGACCGGTAAGGTCGTATGCGCAGCCAAAACCCCCGCTAAATGTGCGGCCTTGCCTGCTGCCGCGATGATTACCCCAAAGCCGTTCTCTCTTGCGTTTTCGGCGAACGCGGAGGCCTCCGCCGGTGTACGGTGGGCGCTCATTACATGCACCTCGTATGGAATGCCGAACTCCGCAAGCTTGTTCACGGCGGCCTTTACGACAGGAAGATCACTGTCGCTGCCCATAATAATCGCAATCTTTTTCATCTAATACCTCCATGGGATTTATGAAAAATTCAGAGCATATTTTATCATAAAATGTAAATATGTGCGTGAAGAAAACCTTGTCACGGATAGTATTGTTTTTGTGCAATATTTATATCGAGTAGAGGAGTTTTTCCACAGAAAAACGGATTTCCACGGATTAAGTGCATATAAAGCTTTATCCGTGTAGATCCGTTAAAATCAATGTACATCCGTGGTATTGTTTTTATGCCATCAGCGATTTGATCAAGTCTGCTAACTGCTGTGCGTCGGCCTCGATCTCGTCCTTGTTGCGGCCCTCGATCATCACGCGCACCTTGGGCTCTGTTCCCGACGCGCGTACTAACACGCGCCCGTTTTGAGCGTATTTGCGTTCCAAAGCGTCTATCGCCGACTTGATCTGTTCATTGTCGGCATAGGCGTTTTTATTTTCCAGTTTTACTACGACATTTATCAGTACCTGAGGCATGACCTCCATGAGTGTGTTCAACTGCGAGAGTGTCTTGCCTGTGCTGTACATGATATATAGTAGCTGCACCGCAGTGAGTATGCCGTCACCGGTTGTGTTGTGCTCTAAAAATATTACATGTCCGCTCTGCTCGCCGCCGAGCACATAGCCGTTTTTGAGCATTTCTTCAAGTACATAACGGTCACCCACGGTGGTCTTCACGATGTTGATGTTTTGCTCATTCCCCATGATAAACAATCCGAGGTTACTCATCACGGTCGCTACGAGGGTATTGTCCTTCAGGCGGCCCTGTTCCTTCAAAAACGCAGCTGCGATAGACATGATCTCGTCACCCTCGATCATCTTGCCGTTTTCGTCTACGCAGAGCATCCTGTCGCCGTCCCCATCAAATGCGAAGCCGACATCCATCTTGTTTTCCTTTACAAACTCCACAAGGGATTCCATATGAGTGGAGCCGCATTTGTCGTTGATATTCTTGCCGTCTGGCGAGTTGTGTAACGGGTACACCTCCATGCCGAGCTGGCGCATGATCTCGGGCGCGGCCTTATATGTCGCACCGTTTGCGCAGTCCACGGCAACCTTGAGCGGCTTCTTGCGTTTGCTCAGATACATATCGAGCACTGTGCCGCGTATAAACGACAGATAATCCTCGAGTGTGGTCGTACACTCGGTGATGTGTCCAACACCCGCGCCGGACGGCCTTGGTACCTCGGTCATGCCGTCTTCGATGCATTTTTCTATGATCTCCTCGAGCTCATCCTTTAGCTTATAACCCTGCGCGTCGAAGTATTTTATGCCATTATCCTCCATCGAGTTATGCGAAGCGGAGATCATAACGCCCGCGTCCATATGATAGTGGCGCACGAGATATGCTACAGCCGGTGTAGGTATCACGCCGGCCTGAAATACCTGTGCTCCCACAGAACACAACCCGGCTGTCAGGGCCGCGCAGAGCATGTCGCCCGACAGGCGTGTATCCATAGCAACCAAAATGCGCGGCGCGTGATGGCATTCCTTAGTCAGAACATACGCGCCCGCACGCCCGAGCTGAAATGCGAGCTCCGGTGTCAGCACTATATTCGCGAGCCCCCTCGCACCGTCCGTACCGAAATATTTACCCATAATAAAATCCCTCCCAACGATTCTATTCAAATACAACGAATGTCTTACCGTTTTTCTGTGTCGTGCCCTCCGCAAACATAGCAGGCAGCGCGTCGATGCCGACGGACTTTGCTATGAGAGGCTTTATTTGTATACGCCCGGCATCAAGCAATGAAAGTGCACGTCCCATCGTATACGGATTGATAAACGAAGCCGTTATCTTCAGCTCCTTTTTAAATATCTCAAACGGCTTCACGGGTATCTCATCATTGGGGGTGCCAAGCCCGAACAGCATAACCGTAGCCATCGGCCCCGCGACTTTGATTGCATCACTCATCGTAGCCTTTAGCCCCGCGCATTCGACGACCCTGTCGATATGCACACCGGCAAGCGCATCGGTCAAAGGTGTAGCCATAGGATCGATCACGATATCGGCGCCGAGTTCTTTAGCGACACTACGCTTTTCAAGTGATATCTCAGAAACATATATCTTTGCGGCACCCGCAAGCCTTACAAGTTGTAACATCAGTAGTCCGATCGGCCCCGCGCCGATTATGAGCACCGTCATACCGGGCTTTACATCCGTGAGATCCAGACCATGCAGACAGCATGAGACAGGTTCTGCCATTGCGGCCTCTTCGAATGATATATTATGAAATGGATGAGCCTGTTGTGCGCTGACGACCGCATATTCAGCAAACCCGCCGTCGGCTGTCGTGCCGTAACCGACCATCGATTGGCAGAAATGTCCCTGACCGTCAAAGCAGAAACGGCATTTGCCGCAGAGCCTGTTTGGGTCTACTGCGACATTGTCGCCGGGTTTTAGATGCGTGATATTCTTTCCGACATCTGCAACCACACCAGAAAACTCATGCCCTAATATCGTAGGTGGCGTAACACTCGCTGCGCCCTCATGTCCCTCATATATATGCACGTCTGTACCGCATATCCCGCAAGCCTTGACCCTAATAAGTACATCATCGTCGCCGACTATCGGTGTGGGCCTGTCCTCTATGCGCATATCCTTTTTTCCGTAAAATACCGCAGCCTTCATAATAGACCTCCATGCATTTAAGATTCGTAATGTTCATTATAACGTGCTTTGAGGCATTCTGCAAAAACATTATGAATATACAAATATTCGTAATATATTTCAAGAAAATGGTTCAAGATATCTTTAGGATAGTCCTCAAAGGAGGCGTTTAAATGCAAAATATCGCAAATAATGGCAAACAAATACTTATAGACACGTTGAAGCACAAGACTACCCAGCAGGTCGCATGGGTACCGTTCGCAGGCGTGCACGCGGGTACGCTCGCGGGTTTTAATGCCGAGGAGATTCTTAAGGACGGGGAAAAACTCTATAAGAGCTTACTCGAGGTCAACAAGCTGTATCGCCCATGCGGTCAGCCAGTGGTGTTTGACCTTCAGATCGAGGCCGAGATCTTGGGTTGTGACTTGTTATGGACGCATGACGGCCCGCCGTCGGTAAAGAACCATCCGCTTGAAGAAAGCAAAGAGATTCCGTGTAAGTGTACGATCCCAACTGAAAAGGACGGCAGACTGCCGATGATCCTCGACGTAATGCGTAGACTCAAGGACGCAGTCGGAGATAACACGGCGCTGTATGGATTGATATGCGGTCCGTTTACGCTTGCGTCTCATCTGCGTGGCAACGAGATATTCATGGATATGTATGACGATGAGGAATATGTCGGCGCATTGATCGGTTATTGCACCGATGTCGCGAAGGCCATGACCGATATGTACTTAAACGCGGGCATGGATGTGATAGCGGTCGTGGATCCGCTCGTATCTCAGATATCCCCGGATCACTTTGATCAGTTCCTGAATGGGGCATATACGGATATATTTGCGCATATCAAGTCAAAGGGGGCGCTGTCGTCGTTCTTTGTCTGCGGTGATGCTACAAAGAATATCGAGGTTATGTGTAAGACAAGCCCTGATTCGATCAGTGTAGACGAGAATGTAGATATCGTAGCGGCTAAGCGTATAACAGACCGTTACAACATCGCCATCGGCGGTAACATCCCGCTGACAACGGTTATGCTGCACGGCACGCAGCAAGACAACATGAAGTATGCTATGGATCTGATGGATAAGATCGAGGACAAGCGAAACTTTATATTAGCGCCGGGTTGCGACCTGCCGTTTGCAACACCGATCGATAACTGCATAGGTGTTGCGCAGGCCGCATGGCAGCCGGAGGCCGTGCGCGAGATGCTCAAGAACTATGTATCGTCGGGTTTTGACATAGATGTGGAGCTGCCGGACTACAATAGCTTAACCAAGCCGCTTGTAGAGGTGTTCACACTGGATTCGGCAACCTGTGCGGCTTGTACGTACATGATGGGTGCGGTCGATGTGGCTAAGGAGTTTTACGGCGATAGGATAGACGTTGTGGAGTATAAGTTCACACTGAAGGAAAATATCGCACGTTGTGTAAAGATGGGCGTAAAGAACCTGCCATGCATCTACATCAACGGACGTTTGATCTTTAGCTCGATCATTCCGTCGAAGGAAGAATTAAACGCAGCGATCGAGGCGGCATTCTAAGGTGAAAGCTTCGCTTATACTTGTAACAGGCTTTTTGGGAGCAGGTAAGACCACATTTATAAAAACATGCGCAAAGCTGTTTAGCGATAAACGCTTGGCCGTGTTGGTGAACGAATTCGGTAAGGTCGGTATGGATGCGGCGTACATGAGGGAAATGGACGCGAGCCTGAAGGAAATCAACGGCGGCTCGATATTTTGCTCGTGTAAGATAGGCGCGTTTGAGGATGCGCTCAGAGGGATAGTAGCGGAGCAACCCGATATTATCATTGTCGAGGCGAGTGGGCTATCTGATCCGACGGCTGTACGCACGGTGGTTAATGGCATAGGTGGTATACATTACGCGGGCTGCATATGCCTGACCGATCCGCATAGCCTGCCAAAGGTCTATGAAACGGCGCGGATGTGTAAAAGACAATTGTCCGTTGCGGATGTTGTCTTGATAAACAAGACGGATGTGTCGATAGCCGAGGATGTAGCCAAGACCGAGCAGATCATCAAAAACCAAGCTCCGGCGGCGCGGGTATATAAAACCGCGCTGGGTAACGCAGGAGCGGTAATTGACGGGCACGGTGAAGATTGGAAAGATGCGGTGCTCGGGATGTTGGGTTCACGGTGTGAAAACGGAAAACTTGATATCGCTGAAAATGATGCCGGAGCGGCTCAGATATTGACCAAGGATATATCGTTGCAAAACCTATCGGTAGCAGTCTCATCTGAGATGTCAAGGCCACAGCTTGTGTCGTTTCTAAAGATGTTTGCGGAGGATAGCTACAGGATTAAGGGCTTCGTGAAGTTAGCCGATGGCGAATACGCGGTAAACTGCGTGGGTGCGTATGTGGAGGTGTCTCCATATGATCTACAGGGCATAGATCGTGCATCACTGAATATCCTCACGGTACTCTCCGGGCATGGACTGCCGACCAGACGAGCGTTAATAAATGCGACAAGGTATTACGAAGGATACGTAGAAATGATATAATAGGTTTGCCTAACGTGGGGCTGTTGTGAAAATAAAACCTTTACCACGGATCGACACGGATTTAAAAGGATTTACACGGATAAAGGCTTTGTGCTTTAAGTATCCGTGTAAATCCGTATGAATCTGTGTAAATCCGTGGTATGGTTTTGTTTTTTACACATCCCCTTTTTTATATGTCAATTTCTGAAGGGGATATACTCGGGATGAACCATGAATCATTTATGCGCCTTGCTTATAAGCAAGCCTTGCTCGCTCTAAATATCGGCGAGGTGCCTATCGGCTGTGTGATTGAATACAACGGTGAGGTAATCGCGTCCGGATATAATCGGCGTATCACGGACAAGAATGTGTTGCGTCACGCAGAGATCATTGCGATCGAAGACGCGTGCAAGGTCGTAGGGGATTGGCGGCTCGAGGGCTGCACGATGTATGTGACCGCAGAACCCTGCCCGATGTGCGCGGGTGCGATCCTGCAGGCACGTATGGATACCGTGGTTTTCGGAGCAGCAAATAAAAAAGCCGGTGCGGCAGGATCAGTAATAAATATCCTATCGCATGACGGCTTTAATCATAGGGTCAATATCGTTGAAGGAATTTTAAAGGATGAATGCGCGGCTCTGCTGTCTGAGTTTTTTGCGAGGCTGCGGGGAGTGTGAGGGTCTTAGCCTATATCTGTTTTATTAAACTTTCGGACTGCAAGTAGAACAAAAACAAGACTGTATATGCCGATGTACACA
>CAZUNC010000029.1:0-17814 GCA_964621475.1 uncultured Defluviitaleaceae bacterium
AGGGGGTGATGTCTGTGAACAAGGAACAATTTTTGAATATGCTATGCGAGGAAATTAAATATAAAAAAGTCCGGGCTTCAATAGTAAATGAATACACGACACATATCGAAGAGACAGCGGGCAATTTGATCAAAGATGGTATATCCCCGGAAGAAGCTGACAAATTAGCAGTCGAACGCCTCGGGGATCCCACAGAGATAGGGAAGGCGTTAAATCTTGCACACAGACCCCATATGGAATGGTCTATATTTATATTGATTGCGGTTTTGATAAATATCAGTACATATGTTTTATATTACTTAAATAATCTATCGGACAATGATTTGTTTGATGCTAATAAATTAGTCGTAATAATGATTGCCGGAGTAATAGCATTATTAATTGGAATGTTTTTTGACTATAAAAAGTTATATAAGATCTCTGTTCCGCTATTTATCATTATTAGCTTGATGTTTATTTTCCGTTCTATTTTTTTTGACGGTAACAATTATTTCATATGGATACAAGTCCCTCTGCTCGGTTCAATCAATGCGTTTTCATGCGTAACGCCTGTGTTGATTATATTGTACGCGGGGGTCGTTGCGAAATATTGTAACAGGGGCTCAGTAAAACTGCAGGCGGAAATTCAAATAAAGCTTCATGACAAAAGCCATATATTCAATGGCATACCCAATCTGTTTATATTACTGGTAATAACAGCATTGCCAGTTATTGCATATATCGCCATACCGAGGTTTGTGTATGTTTCGGTGTTATTTATAGCATTTGTGAGCATGGTTTGCTATGCGATGTTTCAAAAGGAATTTGACGGAAAAAGGCTTAAATATATTACTTGGATCAGTTCGGGCGGGATATTGAGTGCGCTGATGTATCTGGGTTGGATGGCATATACGCGAAGATATGTAAGAGAAAGATTATTAACAAGTCTTAATCCAAGCGCTGATGTCAGCGGCGCGGGATACCAGATCAATATGACGCGGATGTTTATATCCACCTCTGAATTATTCGGACGTGCTACGGCACAGATAAGACAAGCTCCCGCACTTGTGACAAAATTTCTGCCGAGTGCGCATTCTGATCTAATATTTACATCGATAGTAGCGACCTTTGGCTGGGTATTTGCGACAGGCGTTCTGCTCCTATATGCATTATTGATATGGAGGGTTGCGCTGACGGTTAAGCGGATCAAGGATTATTACGGCAGATTATTGATTATAGGGGTATGTGCGGTGTTTTCGTTTCAGATTGTTACACATGTGTTAGTGGCATTAGGAATTTTGCCGAGTGTATCGATGCCTTTGCCATTTTTATCATTCGGCATAACAAGCAATATATGTAATATGGCTATGATAGGACTCATATTGAGTGTGTATCGCAGAAAGGATATCGCATAAACCTTGTCTGCACAAAAACGCGTCCAATGAATAGGATAGATTGAACATCTAATCCCACATCTGGAGGCGCGTTATGAACATCATGTTATCGGCATTTTGCGCTGTCTCGGCCAATATGGATACGGTCGTCGTATGTATCGCGTACGGGCTCAAACGTATCCGCCTAAGCCTTGCGGCTATACTTACGCTCAGCTTCATATCATCGGCAGGTACGTTTTTATCAATGTACTTGGGCCAATTCCTAATAAAAAGAATCAACAGTCCCGCGATCAAGTCCTTAGGCGCGGTAACACTGTTGATTCTTGGTTTTTATTACATGTTTGAGGGCATTCGGGGTTTAAAGGGGTATCATATGCATCCCGAAATGCTCGAACACCCCGAAATGGCCGATACAGACCACTCGGGGCGTATAGATTTTAGGGAATCGGTCGCGCTTGCACTCGCACTCACGATCAATAACATCGGTGTCGGTATCGCTGCGGGGGTTTCGGGCCTTGATCTATTGCCGACGACACTGTTTACTTTTGTGTTCACACCGCTGTCTATAAAGCTCGGCTTTACAGTCGGCCTAAAATACGCGCATGTGTTTGGGCGATACGCGGGTATCGTATCCGGTGTTATCGTGATGTTTATTGGTGTGCTGTCGATCGTGGGATAGAGTAATGTTATTTAATCTTCATCGGTATACCTGAAACGACCAGGTATACATCATTGCTGACACCCGAAAAGTACCTATTCGCACGGCCCAATATCTCCGCGAGTGCCGTACCGGAATTGTTTGAGCAGGACGGCATGTACATGATCTCATTTGTGATCATGATAAACCTGCCGTTGATATTCTTAGCGGCGTTACCGAGCTGTATGATATCCTCCATCACATTCTTTTCGACACTGCGAAAGCTACTTGTGTTTTCCGATAGGTCGTAGTGCTTCATGAGGTTATCAATCAACGAGGTGAGGCTTTCGAGAATTATGTAGTCATAATTATTGCCTATCTCGTTGATCTTTTGCGGAAGGTTTAAAAAACCCTCGTATGTCTCCCAATTTATCGGACGTTGCTTACGGCTGCGCCTGATCCGCTCTTGCATATAGAAATCGGTTGCTACTGCTGTCGCTATCAATAAGACTTTACTGTCAGGTGAGCAAAGCTGCCCCGCAACCTTGCTCTTTCCTACCCTTGTACCACCGGTTATCAATATCATGCGGATGCCTCCTTCAGGTCTTTTGGTTGTCGTTTACAGGTTTTCCCAGATCCTTAGTCCTCTGGTACGTAAAAACATATACATGCCCATGGTAGCAAACAACAGGATAATCGTCGTGCCACCTGTCAATATCCAAGCGTCGATACCCAATGCGAGGTACACTATTATCGGCAATAACATGACCGCAAACGAAAACAGTAACGAAACGATCAGGGCCGAACTCTGCTTTACAGGTATGATCAGCGATTTCCAATCGAAGTTGGGCATGAGCAAATTCACCGTTAGGCCCATGACCGACGAGAACAGCACATAGATCAACGGGGTGACAAACATCCACGGTATGATCTGTGGATCGGGCTTTAAGATAAAGGTTAGGATCGCAGAATTGATTAGAGCTGATGGTACAAAGATCGCAAGGTTCAAAGCTACCTTTCCCGCAAAGATCGTCAAAGGTGATACAGGCATACTCTTCATTACCCATAAGCTGTTGCCCTCGAGTGAAATGCTCGCGCTGGTCGTATTCATAAACGCCAACAGAGCACCTATGGCAATCGGTGCAAGTGAGCGAATCATATCGGCAACTTCGGGCGTACCTAATAGCGACTCGAGGCTGGCGTTTCCAAATATCAGTAAACCAATCGACATAATCGTGAGCGCGACAGCACTGAATGCGGTGTTCATCACATAGATTGACGATGAAAGATATCTGTGTGCCTCTTTTGATAGAATTGCAGACAACTTTGAGCGTGCCTGTAACGTACCGAGTTTATAACGCCTCTTCGAGCGTTCGGTTGTGATGTGTGTATTCATGCGCACGAACTGATTGCTCAATATGCTGCAAAATACCATGAATATAAGCCCGTTAAGGGCTATAAACAATATAAAATCCGAGATCCTGCCGTATGCGACGCCGTTGATATATAGGTCCGCAAGCGGATATATCCTATTTACTGTACCGGTAAAGGATGTAGCCAAATCAATAATCGCTGCCTCGTCAATGGACGTTAGCTTCTGCGTAAAGAATATGATCGCGAACACGAGAACAAATGTCATGACGATCGAGAGTATATTCTTGTGACGAGAACCCGCAGAAACGACCTTTATCAACAGACTGACCAACGCTCCGAGTACAGAGGGGATCACCGGAAGTAGCAGCAACGTGAGCGCAAAGAACGGGTAATATAAAATCCCGGGATGTCCAAACTGTGCATAGACGATACCTGACGGTATCATGATAACGAAGATCAGGAACGCGTTCGACAGATATAACATGGCTATGCGGCTTGAGACGACCGTAGTCGTGCTTACAGGCATGGACATGATCAGGTCGAAGTCCTTAAAGCCATAGAGGACGCCCTCGGTCTTATAAACCGTAAAGATAAACGTAACGAGACTGGAAATAGCCATCATCATACCGAGCTGTAGATGTGCCAAACCCATAGGTGCTAAACTCATTGACATCCCATACGAATATCCGTATGACATAATAAACAGATACAAAAATACAAAAATAAAAAGGATGAACATGCCCATGAGCTTGCGCTTAGCCTTAGGGTCCTTCGTATGCAGTGCCTTGTTCAATCCGAACAATGAGAGCAATTGAATCTTAAGAAGCTTTAACATTGCTGACCTCATTTCTCTACGAGCTCTAAGAATAACGACTCAAGGCTTTGGCTGCCCTTTACATCCTCCGTCTTGCCGGAGGTGATGAGCTTACCATCCTTTATTATCGCTATCTTGTTGCAGAGTTTTTCGGCTACCTCGAGCACATGCGTCGAAAAGAAGATCGCACCGCCGCGCCCACAGAGCTCGGCCATCAGGGTCTTCAGTGTATGCGAGGCGACAGGATCAAGACCCACGAACGGCTCGTCGAGTACGAGCAGCTTCGGATCGTGGATAAATGCTCCGATCAACACGAGCTTTTGACGCATGCCGTGTGAATACGAGGATACAAGATCGCCGAGCGCTGGCGTTAGCTCAAACTTATCCGCGTATCGCTTGATACGCTCGGTTCTGTCTTGATTTGATACTCCGTACATGTCAGCGATGAAATTCAAATACTGTATACCTGTCAGGTAATCGTATATATCGGGGTTGTCCGGGATGTATGCCATCACCTGTTTGCATTCGATCGGGCTGTTTTTTACGCTCTTTCCATCGACGTATATCTCGCCCTCATCAAAGGTCATAACGCCAACCACCGCGCGTATCGTTGTGGTCTTTCCTGCGCCATTATGGCCGATAAAGCCGTAGATATCGCCGCTTGAAACCTCAAGCGACAGATTATCTACGGCTTTTTTATTGTTTTTATATGTTTTAGAGTAGTTCTGTATTTTTAGCATGATTACCTCTTTTAATATTATGACAGTGAGTGTATGAATAATCCGCTACGTAACTTCGGTTCAAACCATGTAGACTTCGGCGGCATGATCTGCCCGGCATCCGCTATGTTCATGAGCTCATCCATCGAGGTCGGATACATCGAAAACGCCACAGCCATCTCGCCGCTGTCGACGCGCCTTTGCAATTCCTCGAGCCCTCTGATGCCACCCACAAAATCGATACGCTTATCAACGCGTACATCACCTATATTTAATACAGGCTTCAGCAGCGCCTCCTGAAGCACCGACACATCCAACGCATCCACAGGGTTATGGTTATTTAAAAGATGTGGCTTTGCGGTAAGCAAATACCAACCCTTTTGCCTCAGATACATGCCAAAGGTGCTTTTATTAATGGGCTTTACGCAATCTTCAGCGGCTTCGACGGTAAAGTCCTCCGATATGCGTCTGATAAACGCATCCTCTGTCATACCGTTCAAATCCTTTACGAGGCGATTATAGTCCATTATGTGCAAATGACTGTCAGGGAATATTACAGATAGCGTAAAGTTGTGCTCGGCCTCAGGAGTATGTGGGCCGGAGGTCTGCTCTGCGCGGCGTTTGAGTGCGACGTTTACGGATGAGGCGTTTCTGTGGTGACCGTCCGCGATATAAAGGCATTCGACAGCATCAAAGGACTCTGTTAGCTCGGTGATCGTCTCAGGTTTATTGATGACCCATACCGCGTGGCCGATGCCGTCCTCGGACGTGAAATCGTATACGGGGGTATTTACATTCATCCATGAACAAATTGAAGACACGATCTTGTCGTTGTGCTTATATGTCAGGAAGATCGGGCCTGTGTTTGCGTTCGTGATATCCACATGGCGCGTGCGGTCCTCTTCCTTGTCCTTGCGTGTGAGCTCATGCTTCTTGATCTTGCCTTCGAGATATTCGTCGACAGATGTGCAGCAGACCAAGCCGACTTGCTCGCGTCCGTTCATCGTGAGCTTGTATATATACAGGCTCGGTGCATCGTCTGTGATTAATACTCCATCCGTTACGAGCTTTTGTAGGTTCTCGTTCGCCTTTGCGTATACACGCGCGTCATATAGGTCTATGCCGGGCTCAAGGTCTATTTCAGATTTGTCTACGTGCAAAAAGGAGTAGGGGTTACCCTGAACCATTTCACGTGCCTCGTCACTGTTCATTACGTCATATGGCAGGGCGGCCACAAGCTGCGCCTTATCGGACGCGGGCCGCACTGCCTTAAATGCTCTTATCTTGCTCATTACAGTACCCTCACGCGAATGACGTCGTCTATCTTCATCAACGCTTCCTCGATACCAGTCGCGATATCGCCATCCACATCGATGATCGTGTATGCGAAATCGCCACGGCTCTTATTGATCATGTTGTCGATGTTGATATGTTTGCCTGCGAGCTCGGTCGTCAGATTTGCTACGATGCTCGGGACGTTTTTATGGATCACGCATAGACGCTTCTTGCCTGTAAACGGCAGCGAGCAGTCGGGTAGGTTCACGGAGTTCTTGATATTACCGTGATCGAGGTAATCCTTTAGCTGCGTAGCAGCCATGATCGCGCAATTGTCCTCGGACTCCGGTGTAGATGCTCCGAGATGCGGTATCGTGATGATATTGGAAACGCCCAAGAGGTCATCCGTTGGGAAGTCTGTTACATAACAGCCCACACGACCGGATTCGATCGCCTGCTTGATAGCTTCGTTGTCCACAAGCTCCGCGCGCGCGAGGTTGATGATACGAACGCCGTCCTTCATCTTGCCGAGCGTGTCGGCATTCACAAACTTCTTTGTCGCATCGTTTAACGGTGCGTGTATGGTTATGTAATCGCATTCGGCATAGATGGTATCAAGATCTGCTACCTTCTTTACGTTAGGATTCAGCAGAAGTGCAGCCTCTTCCGTGATAAACGGGTCATAACCGTATACGCTCATACCGATCGCTTCACAGACATTCGCCACGAGTACACCGATCGCACCGAGCCCGACAATGCCGAGCTTCTTGCCTGTGATCTCGGGGCCAACGAACTCCGCCTTACCGGCCTCGACGGCCTTTGCTACACCCGTAGTACCATTCAAGCCCTGCACCCAGTTGATGCCCGCGACGATCTTTCTGCTCGACATCAACAGAGCTGCGAGCACGAGTTCTTTAACTGCGTTCGCATTTGCACCTGGTGTGTTAAATACGACGATACCTTTTGCGGCATAGTCCTGCACGGGTATGTTGTTTGTGCCCGCGCCTGCACGCGCTACTGCAAGCAGCGACTCGGGCACGGCCATTTCATGCATCGACGCGGAACGCACCATGATACCCTCGGGGTTTTCGTTCTCGTTTACCGCTGTATACGCACCGAGCGCCTCGAGCCCGCATTTGGCTATCTTGTTTAATGTATATACTTTATGCATAGAGACCTCCACTATTTATTCTTTACCTCAAAGTCCTTCATGAACTCTACGAGCTTCTTTACTCCGTCTGTCGGCATTGCGTTGTAGATGCTTGCGCGCATACCGCCTACCGAACGGTGACCCGCGAGGTTTACAAAGCCTGCGGCCTCGGCGGACTTGATGAACGCCTTGTCTATATCCTCATTACCTGTTACGAACGGTACGTTCATCAGTGAGCGGTCCTTCTTTGTGACCGTACCCTTGAACATAGCGGACTCATCGAGATAGTCGTAGAGGATCGCGGCCTTGTCTTTGTTGATCTGTTCCATAGCGGATACGCCGCCCAGAGCTTTGAGCCATTCGAATACAAGCTTGGCGATATAGATGCTATAGGTCGGAGGTGTGTTGTACATGGAGCCCTCATCGGCATGGGTTTTGTAGTTTAACATCGTAGGTGTGAAATCGAGCGCGTTGCCGATGAAGTCCTCGCGAACGATAACGACACAGAGACCAGCGGGGCCGAAGTTCTTCTGCGCGCCCGCATATATAAGACCGAAACGGTTTACATCATAGACCTCGGAGAGAATGGACGACGACATATCCGAAACGATCGGCACATTGCCTGTGTCGGGCAGCTCTGTGAAACGTGTGCCGTAGATCGTGTTGTTCATCGTAATGTGGAAATAATCCGCATCTGATGAGAATTTACTCGGGTCGAGTTCGGGTATGTAGCTGAAGGTTTTGTCCTTTGACGATGCGACGACATTGGCTGTGCCGTAACGTGAGGCCTCCTGAATAGCCTTCTTTGCCCATTGTCCGGTTTCGACGAAATCGGCCTTTTTGTTTTTAAACAGGTTTAGCGGTACCATCGCAAACTGCGTGGACGCGCCGCCCTGCAGAAAGAGCACCTTATATTTCTCTGGGATGTTCATCAGATCTCTCAGAAGCTGTTCGGCGTTCTGTATGATCTCAAGGTACATCTTTGAGCGGTGGCTCATTTCCATAACGGACATGCCGGCCTTGTCATAGACAAGCATCTCCTTTGCGGCCTTTTCGAGCACCTCCTCGGCTATGACAGCCGGTCCTGCGGAAAAATTGTACACTCTGTCCATTGTTGCCCTCCTATATATTTATTACTCCGAAACCCTTGTGAGTATGTGTACGCCGTAGCCGAACATGCTCAGGGTATCGGATATCTTGCCGGTCTCTAAATCGATCATGTCAAACGGTAGTTGCATGATCTTGCCCTCGGGCGAGAAATTCATAAAGAAGAAATATTCCTTTGGGATATCTGAGTCAGGTGATGTAGCCGTGCGTATCGTATAACGTACGTCGTCCTCAACATAAACCGATAGCGGAATGATGCCGAGTTCCTTGGCTATCCTGCGATAGAAGTCCCCGTAGAAATCCTTCTCGAAGCGTGCACAGATATAGTAAGCCTGACCCATACCGAAATCATTTACAGTAACGCATGGGCGACCCTTGTAGAAATCCGAGCCGTAGGTCGACAGCACCTTTGCGGTAGTCGCGTGAATGAGATCACAATATTTAGTTATTTTATATGTCTTGCCCTTGTAAACACCGTGGTTGGAATCGTGGTCGTACAGCGCGTCTATCTCCTCGGATCGCAAGCCAAGCACTTCACTCATGCCAGCGCCGGGTACGCCGCCTAAATAACAGAGATCGTATTCGTCGGCGATGCCGCTTTCGTAAGTCATCACGAGCGTGCCGCCGTTTTCTACGAAGTCGCGCAGTTTCTTTTCGATGCCCGCGCGGAACATGTACAGCATCGGTGCTACTACTAACTTATATGATGAAAAATCGCTCTCCATATCCACGAGATCGATGTTGATACCGAGTTTTCTGAGTGCGGAGTAGTGCAGCAGCATCTCCTCCGTTACGCCGGGGTCCTGATTGCGTGGGCCCTTTTTATCCTTAATGATCCAACGGTTTTCTGTATCGAAGATGATAGCGGCTTTCGAAACAAAGGATGTGCCTACGATCTCAGACAGGGACTTCAGGCGTTCGCCGACCTCCGCGACATCGTTGAATACGCGCGTATCGGCCTCGCCGAAATGATCTACGACAGCACCGTGCAGCTTTTCGGATGAGCCTCTGCTCTTGCGCCATTGGAAATATTGAACGCTGTCCGAGCCGTGCGCGATCGCGTGCATCGATGATAGCATATGCATACCGGGGCGTTTGAGCTTGCTTATGGGCTGCCAGTTTGTTACAGATGGGGTGGACTCCATCAAAAGCCAGGGCTTGCCGGGCTTTAAGGAGCGCATCAGGTCATGCGCAGCGGAGATCGTGTCGGAGAGCTCCGCGTCGTTTCTGGAATGCCATAGCGGATAGTTATCCCAACTGATAACGTCGCAAATGTCCTTAAACTTGCCGTAGTTGAGACCCTCGTAATAGCCCATTATGTTCGTAGTAACAGGGATGTCCGGGTTTGCGGCACGTAGCGGCGTGACCTCATGCTTCATGAAATCAACGGTTTGATGCGTTACAAAGCGCTTCCAGTCGATCGTAAGGCCGTGTACGCCCGTTTCACCGATGTGCAACGGAGACTCTATCTGGGACCAACTTGTATATGTATGACTCCAGAACGCCGACCACCATGAGCGGTTCAACATGTCGAGGTCGTTGTCATAGCGTTCCTTTAACCATTCGACAAACGCCTCGGTACAGAGCGGGCAATGACATTCGCCGCCGTATTCGTTTGAGATATGCCAGAGTATGACGGCCGGATGCTGAGCGTAACGCTTCGCGAGTTCGGTGTTCATGGCCGCTACGAGGCGTCTGTATTCGGGTGAGGTGTAGCAATGGTTATGACGCGCACCGAAATGGTTTCTGACTCCATTCTCGTTTACACGTAGAACCTCGGGGTATTTCTGCGCCATCCACGCGGGCCTTGCGCCGGATGGTGTGGCAAGCACCGTATAGATGCCGTTTGCATAGAGGTTGTCGATGACTGTGTCGAGCCATTCGAAATGGAAAACACCTTCCTCGGGCTCAAGCGCAGCCCATGCGAATATCCCTACGGACATTGCGTTGCAGCCCGCCTTTTTCATGAGCTCTATGTCCTTTTCGAGTATGTCCGGACGATCCAGCCATTGATCGGGGTTGTAATCGCCGCCGTGAATCATTTGCCTTAGCTTCGTGACCTGCATATCCTTCTCCCCCAATTATTAAACGTTTCATACATTTAACCATGAATCTTTGAAGGATTCAATACAAAAATAACTTCATATGGTATACTGTGTCTGATATTGCGCGCGGCTCTGCCGCATTCGGAGGAAGTTATGGAAAACATTATAGAGTTCAAGGATTTTTCGTTTAAATATCGTAGTCAGGCCGAGCCGACGCTCACGAGCATAAACCTTGCGATAAAGCGTGGCGAAAAGGTATTGATCGTGGGTCCGTCCGGTTCCGGCAAGTCCACGCTCGGGCATTGTCTGAACGGGCTTATCCCGTTTTCTTATACGGGAGAGATAACAGGCAGCCTTACATTGGGCTGCGCAGACAAGAAATTAGAGACAAAGGACGCGAGCATCTCGCAGATATCGAAGATGGTCGGCACGGTGCTGCAGGATACGGACGGGCAGTTTATCGGGCTCACAGTCGCTGAGGATATCGCATTCGCAATGGAAAATGATTGTGTCGCTCAAAATGAAATGATCGAGCGTGTACTTGAGGTGTCAAAGACTGTTTCGATAAACACGCATCTGAAAAACGCTCCGCAGGAGCTCTCAGGCGGTCAGAAGCAGCGCTGTTCGCTCGCGGGTGTGATGGTAGACGATGTGGATATATTGTTATTTGACGAGCCACTTGCGAACCTGGATCCCGCGACGGGTAAGCAAGCTATAACATTGATAGGTGAGATTCATAAACGCACCGGGGTTACGGTGGTGATCATCGAGCATAGGCTTGAGGATGTGTTGCATCTGGATCTGGATCGGATCATCGTTGTATACGATGGCAAAATAGTCGCAGACATGCAGCCCGAGGCGTTGTTATGGGCTGATATTCTGACTGAATGCGGGCTACGCGAGCCGCTATATATATCTGCGCTCAAATACGCAGGCTGTATCATACAGCCGGACAAGGATAAAACCAAACGAACAGATATCGTCGATCAGCTCGACGGCGGGATGTTCGCAGAGCGTATGAAGACGTTCGCACATAACATCGAGCCCGCTCATCATGGGACCTCCGATATGGAGATATTGCGTCTTGAGCATGTTTCATTCGGTTATGATGCCGAAAGACCCGTCCTAAGAGACGTGAGCTTTTCGATACAAAAGGGTGAAATGATCAGTATCGTGGGTCGCAATGGGGCGGGGAAGTCGACGCTCACGAAGTTAGTATGCGGTTTTGTGAAGCATAATAATGGGAAAATATATTATGAGGGTAGGGATATCTGCGACGACACGATCAAGGAACGCGCGAAGCGTATCGGTATGGTCATGCAGAACCCTAATGAGATGATCGTAAAGCCCGGCATATTTGATGAGGTGGCGTTGGGTCTGAGGGTCAGAGGCGAGAGTGAAGCAGTCGTGACAGAGCGCGTGAACGAAGCGCTGCGCGTCTGCGGCTTATATCCGATGCGTAATTGGCCTGTCTCTGCACTGAGCTTCGGTCAAAAGAAGCGCGTCACGATAGCCTCTATACTGTCACTGAGCCCGCAGCTGATCATATTGGACGAGCCGACAGCGGGACAGGATTTTAAACACTATACGGAGATCATGGAGTTTTTAAAGACTCTGAATGAGCAGGGGATCACGATCATCATGATCACACATGACATGCACCTGATGCTCGAATACACCGACCGTTGCCTCGTGATGTCCGACGGCGAGCTGTTGTTTGACGGTTCGACTGCTTATACACTGTCTGATGCGCAGTTAATCGAAAAGGCTAATCTCAAAGAGACCTCGTTATATACCTTGGCCGTAAAGGTCGGCATCGACGAGCCCATAGAGTTTGTGCAAAACTTCATAACATGGGAGAGAAAGAATAAGAAACATCAGAATGGGGACAGAAAGGGGGCAAGCGAATGAGAGCCACGATGCTGGCATATATAGATAGGCCGTCTCCGGTACATAAGCTGACCGGCGGCAGTAAGCTGTTATTCTTTCTATTTTGGTCGCTCGCTGGCATGATCACATATGACACTAGGCTGTTGCTTACGATGTTTGCGCTCGGTGTGTTCCTGTTCTATATCTCGAAGGTCACATTAAAGGATATATGGATCGTACTTGTATTTATCGTGCTCGCACTGGCATTAAACAATATCGCGTTATTCGTGTTTTCTCCGCTCGAGGGTTGTAAGATATTTGGTACACGCCATGACCTGTTTCATATCGCAGGACGCTATACGGTCACATCTGAGCAGCTGTTTTATCAGTTTAATGTGACGCTCAAATACTTCACGGTACTGCCGGTTGCGCTGCTGTTTCTGCTCACGACAAATCCGTCTGAGTTCGCGGCCTCTTTAAATAGGATTGGTGTGAATTACAAGATCGCATATTCGGTGAGCCTCGCATTACGTTATATTCCCGACATACAACAGAGCTTTTTCTCCGTTGCGCTTGCACAGCAGGCACGAGGTATCGATATATCCAAGAAGGAAAAGCTGACCAAGCGCATAGTAAACGCGGTGAGTATTATAATACCGTTGATATTTTCTAGCCTGCAGCGTATAGAGGTGATCAGTAACGCGATGGAGCTTCGTAGGTTCGGTAAGAATAGAAAGCGCACCTGGTACGCCGCGAAGCCCACGCAGAAAATCGATGTGCTCGCCGTAGCGTTTTCGGTGCTGTTGTTTGTAATCTCGTTTGGGTTGTTCTTTGTAAACGGCGGGAGATTTTATAATCCGTTTGGGTGAGGGGATGGGTCTAATCATCCCCGCCTGGATGCTATAGCCTCCATCAAATCCTCGTAATATCTCATGCCCACATACAGATCCCCCGTGCCTATGCCGAGTGAGATCTTCGGCTTCAGTTCACCATGAAAATCGCTCCCACCGCTTATTAGCAGACCGTGTTTCCGTGCGATCTGCTTCATTGCGTAGCTGTCCTCGGGGCTATAGGTTGAGTATAGCGCCTCGATGCCGTCGAGCCCCATTTCGATGAGGGATAAAGCGACGGTTTCTATGTTTTCATATGATACGATGCCCTTTATGCTATATATCCGACTGCGACTGGACAAATGATTTACCGGGTGCGCCCAGAATGCCAAGCCGCCGGCCTTGTGTATCAAGCCGATGGCTTTTTTTGCGTCCGCAAGCTTCTTAGGGACATATGCGCAGCAGCCCGGGCTCAAGTATCGCGTGAAAGCGTCCATCGGCGAGCTGACATAAGCGTGGTCGCTTAGATATCTCGCGAAATGTGCACGGCCTATGACCGGCTCGTGAGAAACAGCTGTGGCTGTGTCCTCCTCATGCTCGAGACTCACACAGAGAGCCTTCAGTTCCTCATAGTCTATATGGACACCGTTTCGTTCAAGCGCAGCGATCATCTCCGTGTTGCGTGTGTTACGTATCTCGCGGAAGGTCTCGAGCCCTTTTTCCAATTCTTCCGAATATGGATCCACTCCGAACCCAAGTATATGAAGCTCCTGCGGTTCATAATCATCAATGGTATATGAGGCACTGATCTCTATACCGCTCACGAGTTTGCATGCGAATGCGTCGCGGCCCTCCGATAGGGACTGCAGACCACCGACTGTATCATGATCCGTGATTGCGATAGCATATAGCCCGAGCTCGTCGGCGAGGCGCATTAAGGCGGCGGGTGGCATCGAGCCGTCCGAGTGTGTGGTATGTGTATGCAGATCGATCTGTGATAAAAGTTTTTTTGACATAAGATGGCCGCCTTCCGAATAGATTAAGCTATATATAGGATATTTAAAACATGCTCCGTTATGAGCAAAGGCGGAGGGAAAGGGAGGTTGAGGATTTACCATGGAGTTGAGTAAGAAGCTTGTTACCGATGAGAAAGATAACAGGATCACCAAATTGATAATGGGGGTGTTGGTCGGATACGCGATCACATGCATCATCTTTTTGGGATATTCCATGTTGATTACATATACGTCGCTGACGGAGGATAAAATACCGCTAGTGGTAGCGGCTACATCGTTAATCTCTGTTATAGTGGCGGGATTTGATGCTGCGAAGGGCGCCGAAAATAAGGGTTGGTTCTGGGGTATCATGGCCGGGCTTATTTACGCGATCATATTGGTTATGATCATGTCACTCGTGCTCAAAGGTTTTTATTTCGATACCCGCACCGCCACCATCATCGTACTGAGTATCGCAGGTGGCGGCTTGGGTGGTGTTGTCGGTATAAATTTTAAGAAATAGAGTAGTTGTAACCGAGTTCCAAAGCTGAAATATTCTTTGAAAGCATATCCGTCTTACGCGCGGGTACGCTTTTTTCTATGCCCTTTTTCAGCAGGTCCATGTCGCAAAGATCCGTCGCACGTATTAATAGTCCGAGCGCGATGATATTCGCGAGGCCGCTCAACTCGTTTTCGATTGCAAGTCGTGTAGCTGGGATTGCGAGCATCTTGCATGTATACGAGCTTGCATCTACCTCATCGATCTTGATCATAGACGAATCCGCTACACACACGCCATCTTCGGCTACAGTGCCTACGAATTTTGTAAACGACGGATGGTTCAAAGCGATAAGGTAATCAGGGTTTAACACAAACGGGCTCGCGATCGGCACATCATCAATGCATACAGTGCAGTTAGCGGTACCGCCGCGCATCTCGGGGCCATAACTCGGCAGCCAAGATACCTCCTTACCGCCTATGAGGCCTGCGTATGCGAGCACCTTGCCCGAAAACAGTATGCCCTGTCCGCCGAAACCGGCCAAGATCACACTCTTACTCATGGGCTGTACCTCCTTTGCAGGCGGCGTCCTTATACACGCCGAGCGGATAATACGGTATCAGGTTTTCCTCGAGCCATTTGATCGACTTTATCGGGGAAAGGCCCCAGTTCGTCGGGCATGTAGATAGAACCTCTATGATCGAGAGACCCTTCTTGTTGACTTGGTTGTCAAAACCCTTTGCAATCGCAGCCTTTGCCTTGTTGACATGGGCCGGGTTGTGCACGGAGACACGCTCCGCATAGGCTACGCCATCCAATGTCGCGAGCATTTCGCATACGCGTATCGGAAAGCCAGCATAACCCGTGTCGCGCCCGTAAGGGGTCGTTTGTGTAATCTGGTTCGGCAGTGTAGTGGGGGCCATCTGACCGCCCGTCATACCGTAGATAGCATTATTAACAAAGATGATCGTTATGTTTTCGCCTCTCGCGCCGCTGTGAATAGTCTCGGCTGTGCCGATGGCCGCGAGGTCGCCGTCACCTTGATATGTAAAAACGATGTTGTCCGGGCACGCGCGTTTTACGCCTGTAGCGACAGCCGGGGCGCGTCCGTGCGGGGCCTGTATTGCATCGCAGTTGAAATAATTGTATGCCATAACAGAACAACCGACCGGTACGACCGCGACGGTCTTGTGCAGCAGGTCGCGTTCCTCTAAAACCTCGCCGACCAGGCGGTGTATGATGCCGTGGGTGCAACCCGGGCAATACTTATTCGGCGTATCGGTCAAGCCGCTCGTACGCTTGAATACAACCTTTTCCGTCATACCTTTGCACACCTCCTAATACCCTCTAATACAAAGTCGGGCGACGGTATCATGCCGCCGGTGCGGTTTATCAGCTCTACGGGTTTTCTGCATTCCACTGCGAGCTTGATGTCCGTGATCATCTGTCCCATGCTCATCTCGACGCAGATCAGATGCTTCACACGCGGGTCGTCTTTGATCTGTGCAAACGGACGTGTCGGGAACGGATACAAGGTTATCGGACGGATAAGCCCGGCCTTTATGCCCTCTTTGCGAGCGGCATTTATTGCAGCCTTTGTGATGCGTGAGGTCGCGCCGTAAGCCACGAGTATGATTTCGGCATCTTCTGCCATATAACTCTCGTACTGCTGTTCCTTTTGCTCGATCAGCTCATATTTCTTATATCTTTCAAACAGCTTCTTTTCCAGAACTTCGGGTTCAAGATAGAGGCTGTTTACGATGTTACGCTTGCGTTCGTTGTTGTGTCCGTCGGTAGCCCAAGACTTCTTTGTGGACTCGGCCCTTTTGCTCTCGTCGAATACAACACTCTCCATCATCTGTCCAAGCATGCCGTCGCCTAAAATCATCGCGGGCATACGGTATTCGTCGGCCTTATCAAAGGCTTCGATGCAAACGTCTACCATTTCCTGAACACTTGCGGGCGCGTAGACAAGCAAGTGCAAATCGCCGTGGCCGGGAGCCTTTGTAGCAAGGTTGTAATCAGCCTGTGAGGGCTGTATGCCGCCCAAACCCGGACCTGCGCGCTGAATGTTTATGATCACTGCGGGCAGCTCTGAGCCCGCTATGTACGATATGCCTTCGGTCTTTAACGAAATACCCGGAGACGAGGATGATGTCATGACGCGTTTGCCCGTAGCGGCCGCGCCGAGCACCATATTAATCGCGGCGATCTCGCTCTCGGCTTGCAGATATGTACCGCCAATCTTGGGCATGCGCTTTGACATATATGCGGCAACCTCGGTCTGCGGTGTGATCGGATATCCGAAGAAATGCTTGCATCCTGCGAATATCGCTGCCTCGGCCAATGCCTCGTTGCCCTTCATCAGTAGCTTTTCCAATATGTTTTCCCCCTTTACCTATTGCTTAGCGTGTTACCGTGATGATAGCCTCGGGGCACATACGCGCGCACATCGCGCAGCCCGTGCATTTGTCCTGCTCCTTGATGCACGCGGTGTTGTAGCCGATGCTGTTGATACTGTCGCCATCGATCGATAAAAGCGACTTTGGACATGCATTTACGCAGAGCTCGCAACCCTTACATAGCTCGGACTTGATGGTCAGTGTTGCCATTCTATCTCTCCTTTACCAGTATTGCTTTGTATATATAACCGGTTTGTTGCCCCAAGGAAATGCGATCAGCGGTATGCCTGCGGCCTTACTCAAGGCCTCCGCAAACGGCTTGGATCGTTCGGTGTGTTCGTCTGTTGTTTCTACGCCGACATTTGAGTTGTTGATGATACCTGTGACCGCCAAGCGGCTTGCACGTTCGATATCGCGTAGGTTAGCAAGTGTCTCATCCACATCACGCGTGAGCGGGCGAAAGTAATTGACTACATAGTACATCTGATAGCCCTGCCGGATAAATCGCTCGGAATACGCACCAACCGCAACCGCGCCCGCGTCGTCACCACCTACATCCCAAACGGTTTGGACCTCGTTGTCGAAGGCCTTGTTGACTGTTGGGGGGAGGGCAGGTATCTCGGCGTTTGTATTTGCAAAAGCCGATGCTATAATCTCGACACCATGATCACGGAGGATGTCGGCATTGTCAAAGGATCGGAAATACGGGTTTACGATATCAAGAT
>CAZUNC010000030.1:0-17676 GCA_964621475.1 uncultured Defluviitaleaceae bacterium
GCGCGTAGACCGTGAGCTCCTCGCTTTTACCCTTCAGCGGGATATTACCTACACAACGCGCGGTGATCCTGTCTGCTACGGCTTTATATACGGCCTCGCTCATGAGCACCTGCGCAGGTCGCGCGTTACTCTCGAGACGTGCTGAGGTGTTTACGGTGTTACCGATCGCCGTATAGTCTACTCGCTTATGGGTGCCGATGTTTCCGACAACAGCCTCGCCACAATGCAGACCTATACCAAAGCTCACTGTACGCCCGTATCGCTCCTGAAGCTTCTTTTCCATCGCTAACCCACTCTGAACAATATCCCATGCCGTGAGCACGGCCTTGTATACATAATCGTCAAGCGGCAGCGGCGCGTTAAAAAACGCCATCGTCGCATCACCGATAAATTTATCGAGCGTGCCCTTGTGCTTAAATATCGCACTGCTCGTAAGCTCGAGATACTCACCGAGCATCGCGACGACCTCCTGCGGCTTCATGACCTCGGACATCGGCGTAAAGCCCCGGATATCCACAAACATTACACAGATATCCGCGAGCCTACCACCGAGCTGCAAGTCGTCAAGGCCCTTTTCAAATATATCCTCGATGATGGCGGGGTCTACGTATTTCTTAAACGTCTCGGTAACCTGCTTCTTTTGCTTCTGCGTGTTGATAAAATTCACCACGAGTATACCTATGTATAACAGAACAATCGCAAGCGGGAAATATAGAGGAGGTAACATGTATCGAACGCTCGCGCCGTTTACATCGGATATAAACCAGCTCGGGATAACCGGGAACACCATCTGCCAGGCGAGTAATACATACAGCCCCGAAACCGCTAACATAATAAGTGCCGCTAATACAGGGCTCAGGAAATAGAACACCATAAACAGACCCAGCAGCAACACAAACAAAATCGGCGCTGAAACGAAATCTTGCACACTCTGGCGGTATACGCCGTTTAGCATTGCATTAATGATGTTTGCGTGTATCTCAACACCGTAGGTCAAGCCCGATCTGTCTATCGGGGATACATAGTTGTCCAACAACCCGTTTGCGTACGGGCCTATCAGCACGATGCTATCCGCGAATATTTCGGGCGGTAATTCGCCGCTTAGTATGTCCCAAACCGAAAAGTTGTCGCTGTACCCACCTGGTTTCGCCGAATACGGTATATACCATTCATTAAACGCACCGAGCGGCATGTTCGGGTTTTCGTCGAGGCCGTTGATCTTGGCGTATTCCTGATATATCCGGTATGCAAAGCTCTCGGAACGTTGGATACCGGTGGCCTTTTGTATCGTTTCGGGTAGGTCTATGTATTGTATTGCATGATGTATAACCCCATCACTGTCCGTCATCGTATTGATGTGTCCAAACTGCGTGACCTCCCGCAACGTCTCATATGGTAGTTCGTACAGACTAACGGCGTTTTTGTCCCAAACAAGCTCTCCGTCCTGCTCGACGAGCATACTTTCAAATCCCACGCGTGATGCGGTAACAACATTGCCATAACGCCCAGCTGCTTCTGTGAGCCGTGTATCACTCTCCACGTCACTTTGCCCGAAATACATCACGTCCACGCCTATTACGGCTGGCTTGCAGTCCTCGCTCACATTCAATATATCGATCACATCGGCCATGATCGATCGCTTCCATGTATGGAACGGGCCGATGTTTTCAAGTGCACGCTCGTCGATACCGATTACGAATATATTACCCTCGAGCACGGTCTCCCGCTGATACATCAAATCGGACAGATATGTATTTGCGCTCTTTAACAACCCGCTATACATGAGCGCTGTGACAACGGCGGCGCTTAATAGCGCCGCCGTTAAAAGCCGGATCGGATTTACATCCTTTAACCGGTGGTTAAACTCAATGTTAAAGACTTTCTTCACTGCGCATCACCCCTTGGTATTGTGCGATTTAAAGTTAAACACTTATCATAAATTCTTCAAACACCTTTTTATCTCGACCGTTATGATTGTATCCTCTATCATAATTTGAGTCATTTAGGTAGTGCTGTAGGGAATCCGCATCTTTTAACGCTTCAGAGTATCCATCATGGATAATATCCTTGTCATTGTGGTTGTATATCATCCTACATATAACATCAATCTCATCTTCTAAATACCCACCGTTTTTTATGAGAATATTTCTTGCAAGTTCGCTTCCCATATAACCATGCTGCTTTTTAATCTCTACATCAACCGGCATTAGATATAACCACAGGTCATGTAAAAGACCGGCACTACGGCATATTCCAATATTTAATTTTCGTTTTGCCCCAATGAACCCACACAGTATCGCTACACCATCAAGATGCATGATTTCATTCATTATATTTGAGTTATTTTTCAGCAAGCCCCATACTTGCGTTTTAAGTAATTCATATGCGTCGATGTTCATTCACCCCGCCCGGTAGTGCACAGTATTGATCTATATAAGATAACATTCTTTGCTTCATTTCATCATCAATGTAAATCTTGCCATCTATCTCCCGATTATAAAGATACTCTATAATATCCACGACGCTAACTATAGGATAAACAGTGATGCCAAACTCATGTTTCATCTCTTCGACAGCCGTTAAGCCATTATAACCTTTCTCCATTCTGTCAACTGATATAACCATATCTGTGATACTAACATTAGCTGCCGACTTTAATAATGGATATACCTCTCTTACAGATGTTCCGGCTGATATGACATCTTCAATTATTAAAAATCTGTCACCCTCCTTGGGCTGGGAACCTACAAAAATACCGCCTTCGCCGTGATCTTTCACTTCCTTGCGGTTGAAGCAATAACCTGCATCAATGCAGCATAGTATGTGCTGACCATCTCAACTTGCTTGCCTGTATGATAATATCCCGAATTTACAAAGTAAGGTGACTTCCGCCCACTTTTGGTTGTAAAATTACCAAACATCAGAACACCACTTGTCGCCATCAATTCAATCAAATTTGCTTTATAACTTGAAATCATATTCATCACCCTCCAACGAACGGCATATATAGTTTGCAATGTCTTTTAATTCGGCTACCGTATTGTCAACGACAACACCATATCCGCATCCAGTTTTATATCACTCCCTACAGGTTATACTTCTTGAATGATATTGTTTGTGGTAAGAACATCAAAGTTTAGGATCATCTCAATTTGTTTCATTTATAACCTATCAAGACGCTCATCAATCGTTTATAGGATATTTTCCAATAGTATACCATATCAACTTTTTTGCACCAATACCTACCATGTGTAAATAAATGAATTAATATACAGAATTTGACAACACAGAACGTGTAATATATAATCACGACAAACAATAAACTAATTGTATGAGGGTTGATAGCATTTGGACAACGAAGACCAAATCAGCATCCAGGTATTTCATGCAACAGATAAAGCCGTTGCCGATAATATTATCAACCACGGGTTTGAACCTAGAAAGCGAAACGATCACTGGCTCGGACAAGGTGTATACTTCTTTAAATATTTCGGCCATGCATCTCGCTGGAACATGACTACACGATATATATTAAATCCTGTTATAATAAAAACCTTCATACGTGTAAACAAACAAAATTACATAGATATGGATGACCCTGTTATCCTAGAACAAATAATATCACAGTGGAAAATGTTTTTAGGTAAATTATCATCAGCGCACAAAAGAATATCTTTCAAGTCATATCATCATTTACTTTGTTCATTCTTTGATTATTTAACAAGCAGTCATGACTTTATTTATTTAATAAGTTATACATTCCCTGTGTCGGGGGGAATAATGAAAACAAGATACATTGACCATAATATCACTATTCAGAACCAGTTATCCGGAGAAAACAGATATGTAAAAAACCAAACACAGTATTGTGTTACACAACATGGAATAGACAACCATATTATTATCAGTGCAGAGATATTAGTCGAGGGGAGTAATCCAAATGTCATATTCATTTAAACACGAAATAGACAATACTTGTTTTTGGGAAGCAGTTAATAAATATGCTACTGTTTCTGACGATACCTTTGGGATTTATATAAATAATCATTTAGTAAGTGAAGTCGAAGCACTTGAAGAAGTTAATGAAATTATAAATAGCCAACATTACAACAAGGATAAAATTTACAACGATGGCAATGAATTTAGAGTAAACAAACAGATTGCTATGTATATGAATCATGCAGCTTAATCGGAGGTAATATCATGGGTAACTTAAATAATTATGCAAGTTCTCTAAATATGCGTTCTCTAATTTTCAAAAAGTTATACTTCGATTTACATGACGACAAATCTTTCAATCAAGAGAATTTACTTATAAATATTAACAAAGACATAAATGATATCGGCGACGATATCTATGACATCACACTTCATGTTTATCTTTCAAAAAATGAATCAGAATTTAAAAATGGACATCATATAATATATGTTGAAGTCACTGGTAATTTCTGTATTTCAGCCGACGATATTGACTTTAAAACATCTCTGATTGAGCAGAACACGATAGCAATTATGTTCCCATACATCAGAAGCCAACTGACTTTATTGACCTCTCAGCCCGGATGTACTCCGCTTGTACTGCCTGTTTTAAATATTAATAAATTATTGCAAACCGAATAAAATACAATGCTACACATAAAACAAGCCGTGCGGGATTTCACATCCCGTCACGGCTCTTTTAATTGCGCTAAACCCTACATGCCACCTATCTATACTCCGGCAACCAGCTTCCGTGAGCTTCGATCAAATCGTCGACGAGGCTTCTGATGTCGTCGATCGAAAGCTCGCTCGCGGTGTGCGGATCCATCATTGCGGCGTGGTAGATGTGTTCTTTCTTCAGCGTCACAGCGGCCTCTATGGTCAAAAGCTGCACGTTGATATTTGTCATGTTCATTGCAGCGAGTTGCGGCGGCAACTTGCCGACATGTGTCGGGTGTATACCATATCCGTCCACGAGACACGGAACCTCTACGCATGCGTCTGCGGGCAGATTGTCAATGAGCCCGGTGTTTATTACGTTGCCGCCGATCTTGTACGGATTACCCGTGACGATCGCCTCCATGATGTAGCTTGCAAATTCATGGCTGCGTTCATGTCCTATGTTGCCACCCGCTAAGATATCCTGCTTTTCCATCTGCCAGCCCTCGATCTGTCTGACACAGCGGCGCGGGTATTCATCGAGCGGGATGTTGAAGCGGTCGATCAGTTCCGGATACTTCGACTTGATGTAAAACATGTTGTATTCAGCGTTGTGCTCGCTACTCTCGGTGCAGTAATATCCGAGCTTGTCGATATAGTCATAACGCACCATATCCCCATGCTTCCCGGCTGCGTTCTTTTCTTTCGCGCGGCGCTTGATCTCCGGATAGAGGTCGTTGCCGTCTTTATCCATGATCTCGAGCAACCAGCCCATGTGATTGATACCCGCTATGAGTTCTTTGCGACCCTCGAGCTTATCCTCCATCCCGAGAGGCCTTAGCAAATGCTCCGAGCAGACCTGTACGCTATGGCAAAGACCAATCGTCTTAATCGGCGTGTACCTGAGCATAAAGCCCGTGAGCATAGCCATCGGGTTTGTATAGTTTAAAAACAACGCATCCGGACATACCTCGGCCATATCATCTGCAAAGTCCTTGAGAACCGGTATCGTACGCAGTGTACGCATGATTCCACCGATACCTAAGGTATCAGCGATCGTCTGTCTGAGGCCGTATTTCTTGGGTACCTCAAAGTCTGTGATCGTACACGGATCATAGAGCCCTACTTGTATCGCATTTACAACGAATTGCGAGCCCCTGAGAGCTTCCTTCCTATTCTCAACGCCCAGATAGGTCTTTATCTTTGCTCTACCCTCGTTGATATTTTTATTAATAGCGGACAGGATGATCTCGCTGTCGCTGAGCCTTTCGCCGTCGATATCGTAGAGTGCGATCTCCGCATCACGTAATGCGGGTGTGCACATACAGTCACCAAGCACGTTTCGTGCAAATACCGTCGAGCCCGCTCCCATAAATGTTATCTTCACTGTGTTATTCCCCTCTCGTTTAATAGATCATTATTTTACTTTCAAGCTACTTCACGCGTTCCTTCTCTGCAGCCTGTGCCAATTTGCGTGAGAGTTCCTTATTCTGTGCCATTTCCTCTACCGTAGCGACCTTCAGGCGTGCTGCTCCCATATAATCCTCTTTTGTAGGCAACACATCACCCTTTTCGAAATACTCCTTTGCGGCATCGATGGCTTCCTTATACTGCGGCAGCCATTGCTCCTGCGCTATGAGCATCTCATCAACCATCTGCCAAACCTCGGGTGGGCTGCATACGGCCCCGGTCAGCGGATCCAGCAACACGGCTTGCTTCAGCAGCTGCACATCTCCACGCACAGCGGCTTCTACCGCAATACGCTGAACGTTTATACTCTGATTGCATACCGCTGCGCAGCCGAGCGGCAGATCACCTACCCTCGGTATCTGTACGCCGTTGTAGTTAACATATCCTGGCACCTCTACCACTGCGTCGTCGGGTAGGTTTGTTATGCAGCCGTTGTTAATGACGTTGAAATGTCCCCTATAGGTTCTGCCCGTCTCCAAACCCTCTATTATGTATGATCCGTGCTCATGTCCGCGCTGGCTGCCGTCGTATTTACGTGCGGGTTCCTTTAACCAATTCGGGAAGTCCGTTTCGAACCAGTTGCGGCCCTCTGTGCACACACGCAGGTACCCGGCTGTTTCGCCATGTATCCACGACTCGCCTACATCGATCCATTTCTCTATCTCATCCGGACGTTTCCTATACCACGCGAGGTATTCGGACAGATGCCCGTTCGACTCCGTCGAGTAATATCCAAAACGCTTGAGCATATCGATGCGGCATTTCTCGGTCCTACTCAGATGCGGGTCTGCCTCAAATGCAGGCAAAATCTTATCCAACAAATCCTCACCGTTGTGTTTGACCGAGATATACCATGTCTGATGGTTTATCCCCGCACAGATGATATCGACCTCATCCTTTGTGTAACCGAGGGCCTTTGCGATCTGCTCATGTCCGCCCTGTACACCGTGGCACAGCCCGATCGTGTTGATACCGCCATATGTATTACATGCCCAGGTCGCCATCGCGTTCGGGTTTGAATAGTTCAGATGCAAAACGTCCGGCCTTGCAACCTCACGCATGTCCTTACAAAAGTCGAGCATCGCATTAACCACACGCTGCCCGTACATGATACCGCCCACGCAGAGCGTATCACCGACACATTGATCGACACCGTATTTGAGCGGGATGTTCACATCCGTCTCAAAGCCCTCGAGCATACCGATACGCACACTGTTTATTACGTATTTAGCGTCCTTGAACGCCTCTCTACGATCGAGCGTCGCGTGTATCTTGATATTGAGCCCGTTTTCGTCGATATCACGCTGGCAGAGTTGCGTCACCATATCGAGATTATGCTGATTGATGTCTGTAAACGCTACCTCGATATCCTGAAACTCCTTAACCGACAAGATATCGGTCAGCAGATTGCGCGTAAAACCCAAGCTGCCCGCGCCAATGAACGCTATCTTGAATGACATACACACACCTCCGTTTTATTTATATACAATATATAAAAGGGACTACAGCAAACATAATATTGATCTGTTTTGCTTTAGCCCCTTTCAACTCAATGATTATTTACGGCTATTTAATTATAGAACCCGGTCCTATATCCACGTTCATATTGCCTATACCCTCACGCATATGCGTGTCAGCCTTCTTGTTCTCAAGATTGTAATAATCCATTACACCGATGTTGCCACGCTGCAGAGCCTCTGCAATCGCGAGCGGTATACGGCTCTCGGCTTCCTTGACCTTCGCGTTCATCGCCTCGACCTCGGCCTTCATTTCCTGTTCGCGTGCGATAGCTATCGCTCTGCGTTCCTCGGCCTTTGCTTGTGCTATCTGCTTGTCGGCCTCGGCTTGCTCGATTTGGAGCTTTGCCCCGATGTTACGTCCGATATCGATATCCGCTATGTCTATCGAGAGTATCTCAAATGCCGTACCCGAGTCCAAACCCTTAGACAACACGGTCTGCGATATACGATCCGGATTTTCCAATACGTCCTTATGGCTCTCGGACGAGCCAACCGTCGTGACAATACCCTCGCCGACACGCGCTATGATCGTCTCCTGACCCGCACCACCGACCAATCTCTGCAAGTCTGTGCGTACCGTTACACGTGCTACTACCTTTACCTCTATACCGTTTATAGCCACCGCAGAGATCCACGGGGTTTCTATAACCTTTGGGGTTACGCTCATGCGTACGGCCTCAAATACGTCGCGCCCTGCCAGATCGATCGCTGCCGCACGCTCAAAGCTCAGCTCCAGGTTCGCCCTATGCGCGGCGATCAATGCGTCTACAACATTGTCTACACGACCGCCTGAGAGCAAATGCGATTCCAACTGGTTTATCGATACACCGATGCCGGCCTTTGTGACCTTGATCAACGGTTTTACTATACGCTCGGCACGTACCCTACGCAGACGCATACCGATCAATGAGAAAATGCTTAAGTTTACGCCTGCCGCTATCGCGGATATCCAAAGCCCGATCGGTACAAAGCTTAAAAACACAGACAATACCAGGATAATCAGAGCAAATATTAATATCGGAACCAAAATTTGAGAATAAAGCATACAGACCCTCCTTATGCGTTCTGTTCGTCTATCATACGGACTACGACCTTATTCTTTACAATTTCACATACTTTAACCTTACGTTTTTGAGGTACATACGGACCATCCGAGCAGACCTCGAGGTGTATGCCGTTGAAATCCGCTATGCCAAACGGACGCAACGTGGTCTTCGTAACACCCTCCTTACCCATAAAAAAGCTCAAATCGCCGATATCTGTCTGATCCGTATTTAATGTCTCGTTTAAGATCAGCTTACCGTACAGCTGCTTCTTACGGACATAACTAACGATCGCATACATCGCGATCGCGAGCACGATCAGCTCGGCCAGCACGATCATCAATCCCATCGGGATATATAAGACCGTGAGCACAGACGAGACGATAAACAGTATGATCCCCGATATGCCCAGCAGGCCGAAGCCCGGCGCAAACAGTTCGATACACAGTAGCGTCACGCCCAAAATCAATAAAATTAGCACAAGGGTTACCATGCGCTTCCCTCCTTTACTACCTCTACCTCTACCCTACTAATACCACTACCCTACTACGACTTCACCTTTGACTTCTTGCCGCGCCGTGAAATCAACTCGGCAAATATATCCTTCCACTCGAGATCGGCTGCGTGCAACATCACACTCAGATGAAACATCAGATCGGCGGTCTCGTATGTCAGTTCATCCTTCGAATTATTCTTCGCCGCGATGATAATCTCTGCGGCTTCCTCGCCCACCTTCTTCAAAATCTTATCCATGCCCTTATCGAGCAGGTAGTTTGTATATGAACCCTCGATGGGATCTTTTGCGCGTTCCGATACCGTATCTGACAGATGCTTCAGCACATCCATATCCGACATGCTACTCTCATCGCCACAGCCGTTGCCATCGACGGATACCACAGCCTCGCAGCCGTCAAAACAGGTCATGTCGCCCGTATGGCATGCTACACCGTCTTGTTTCACGATCGCTAATACCGTATCCGCATCGCAATCATATCTCATCGATACCATATGCTGAAAATGACCGGATGTCTCCCCTTTGAGCCAGAGGCTCTGCCTGGAGCGGCTATAGTAGTGCATCTTGCCCGTCTCGATTGTCTTTTCTATGGCCTCTCTGTTCGCATACGCGAGCATCAGTACCGTATTCGTTTCCGCCTCTTGTACAATTACAGGGATCAAACCCTTTTCATCAAATCTTAGTTTTCCCGTAAATCCATTTGCGTTATCCATCGGTTCCCCCGTTATTTCTTTTTTGCTGTTAATTTTAACTGTCCCCCGAGGCTTTCATAGACCTTTTGGGAATTTTCCAATATCATCATGCCCTCGCCACGTGTTATCGCTGTGTTAGGCTTAAAGCCGTCCTCAAATATGCCTTTAAAGCATCCCATAAACGACATCAAATTAACCATCGGCAACGCCCATGACGGTATATCCTCTTTTGGATATGCATTCGGCATCGATGCGGCCTTCGCGGCCTCCTCGGTGATACCTGCTGCCAGACAGAGCACGCGTACAGCCTCCGCGCGTGTGAGCTTTTCATTCGGTCTCATCTTTTCACCCGAGCCCGAAAATATCCCAGCCTTTATCGTCTTTAACATCGGGCTCGTATACCACATACCCTTGGGCAGGTCGGTATACGTGTTCTTCGCTTCATCCTTTAGGCCGAGCATCTTTACGATTACATTCGCCATCTCAGCGCGTGTGATCGGGTTTTCGGGCTTGAAGGTACCATCCTTATAACCCGTCATTACACCGGCATCCGTCCATTTGACGATCGCGTCATATGCATAATGCCCCTTGATGTCCGTAAACTCCGCCGCATATGCTGTGCTCTGGCACACAAGCATTATCGCGAGCGTTAGCGCGAATAGCTTTCTACCCATCCCATGCCCCTTTCCGTTACATTAACCTGACATTTACACCCTTATCAGAGAGCTCACGTTTAAGATCTGCTATCTCGAGCATACGGAAATGAAACAATGATGCAGCGAGTGCGGCATCTGCGTGACCCTCTGTGAGTACCTCGCGAAAATGCTCAATATTACCCGCACCGCCCGAGGCTATCACGGGTATGCCTACATTATCGGAGATCAACCGCGTGAGCTCGATATCGTAGCCGTCGCGTGTGCCGTCCGCATCCATTGATGTCAATAATATTTCGCCCGCGCCTCGTTTATGCACCTCTACAGCCCATTCGAGCGCGTCCTTGCCTGTATTTATACGCCCGCCGTGCTTGTATACATCAAAACCGCCACCGGGCCTTCGCTTTGCGTCTATCGCAACCACGACTGTCGAGCTACCAAATTTCAACGCGGCATCCGTGATCAAGTCCGGATTGTCTATAGCGGCTGAGTTGACCGAGATCTTATCCGCACCGGCCTTTAATATCCGGCGAAAATCATCTACAGAGCGTATGCCGCCCCCGACCGTGAGCGGTATAAACACACTGTCCGCTGTTCGTGCGACCACATCCTCCATGATGTTACGCGCATCCGATGACGCGGTAATATCCAGAAACACGAGTTCATCCGCGAGCGCATCGTTATAATAGCGTGCGATCTCAACCGGATCTCCAGCGTCGATCAGATCAACAAAGTTTACACCCTTTACAACCCTACCGGCCTTTACATCCAGACAGGGGATTATACGTTTAGTCAGCATACGAGCCTCCGTAGATCTACAGCACCCATATATAAAGCCTTGCCGACGATCACACCCTTAACATGGATCTCACGCAGTGTCTCTATATCCTCATAACACGACACGCCACCCGAGGCAATGATATCAAGACCCGTGCTATCGACCAATTCCTTAGTCGACGCAACCGATGGGCCTTTCATCGTGCCGTCGCGTGAGATATCCGTGAATATAACCGTCTTTATGCCAATAGCCTCTATCTCGTTACAGAGCTCAAGCGTAGAAACCCCGCTGTCCTCGTTCCAGCCTGACAACGCGACCTTGCCGTCCTTTGCGTCGATGCCCACAGCTAACCTTTCGCCGTAATCCTTCGCAGCCTCATTCAAAAACGGCTTATCCTTAACCGCCGCTGTGCCGATGATAACCCTCGCACACCCAATACCCAACAGCTGCTCGATACGCTCCATGCTTCGTATACCGCCGCCTACCTGCACAGGCACATTCACCGATGCTATTATGCGCCTTATAGCCTCATGATTTACATGATCGCCTCCCGCATTTTTCGCACCGTCCAGATCCACCACATGTATCCATTTCGCACCGCTTGCTTCCCATATCTTTGCTTGCTCTACGGGATCGTCGTTATAAACGGTCACATCCTCAAAACGCCCTTGCAGCAACCTCACGCATTTGCCGCCCAATAAATCTATTGCGGGATATATTGTCATTTAGTACCTCCGTTATGTTCGGCTTTGCAAAGAGCACCGAAGCAATTGAGCATTTCAAGCCCTGTTGCGCCGCTCTTTTCGGGGTGAAACTGCATAGCGAACACATTTTTCTTACATACCGATGCCGGAAAGCGTCGCTCATAAAGCGTATATGCAGACACGATATCCGCGTCCGTTTCAAGGCAATACGAGTGATCATAATATACATATGCCCCATCGGGCGTATGTTCATATAGGGTTAACCTATCTAATGCAACCCCTTCGGCTCCCTGCACCTTCTCTATCGCGTTCCAACCCATATGCGGGATCTTTGCGTTTACATTCAGGTGCACGATCTCGCCCGGTAACACCCCAAGCCCCTTATGCCTGCCGTTTTCATGGCTATAGTCAAACAGCAGCTGCATCCCGAGGCATATCCCTAAAAAAGGCTTGCCGCTATCGATCTCTTTTCTGATCGGTTCGTCCATACCCTTCTCGAGGATGATCGCGATCGCGTCTCGAAACGCACCGACCCCGGGCAACACGAGCCCTGTATATTGTGAAAGCGCGACCGGGTCGCGTAATGTCTGCTCATCTATGATCTCGGCCCTGTGGCCTATATGCAAGAATGCCTTCTGCACGCTGCGCAGATTGCCCATGCCGTAGTCTATCACGCCTATCATCAGGCCAAACTCCCCTTCGTACTCAAGCTGCCTTTTACACGCGGATCAAAGGATATTGCCTCTGATAATGCCCTGCCCACGGCCTTAAACATCGCCTCTGCGATATGGTGCGCGTTCGTGCCCGCGAGCACGCTTATATGCAAATTCATCGGGCAATTCGTCGAAAATGCACGGAAGAACTCAAGCACCAGCTCCGTGTCCATCTCCCCGATGCGCTCTGCTGTAAAGTTATATTCACATGCCAGATACGCCCGGCCCGAGAGATCGACTGCGCAAAGAACAAGCGCCTCGTCCATCGGCAATATTACATGCCCGTAACGTTTGATGCCGTTCTTGTCCCCGAGTGCGTCCGTGATCGCCTTGCCGAGTACGATGCCCACATCCTCAACCGTATGATGCGCATCTACATGCAGGTCACCAATTGCTTTTATGGTCATATCGATAAACCCATGTCTTGCAAATGCCGTGAGCATATGGTCAAAGAACCCGATGCCCGTTTGAATCTCGGATACACCGCCACCATCAAGGTCTACCGAGATAATTATGTCTGTCTCGTTTGTGCGACGCGAGATTGTTGCCTTGCGGTCGTTTGTGTTGATATCAGCGTTTGTACTCATATACGCGCGTCCCCTATCACCCCGAGGTATTCGGCAAAGAACGCGTCCCTGTCCACCGTTTCCGCAACAAGTGCGTTTCCGTCCGCGTTTTCCTCGATCGTCGTAACGCCGAGGCGGTCATTGTCCAAACACACAGAGGCCCTGCCGCGTTTATATGTACAGACGGTCTTGAACGCTGACACTGCCGAGAGCGGGTCGTGGAAAACGATGTCTTTGCAATGCCTGAACCAAACAGATGCAAAATCCACAGCCGGTTTAAACGCGTCCGCAGAGAGCCTCTGCTTTGCCTCTTCCTCCGGCAACACGAGCTTAGTTGTGACATCGAGCCCATAGATACGCAGCTTCTTTAACGGCGCGTTATATACGACAGCAGATGCGTGCGGATCGCATTTCACATTCCATTCCGCATATACCTGATCGCTCGGTTTATCCGCATGAAAGAAATAGCCGGACATCAAAATAACTTCCTTTATAAGCGGTATAACCTCCGGGCGCGTAATAAACAGCCCCGCGATATTTGTTAGCGGGCCTATAGCCATGATCGTGAGCTCGTTCGGATGCTTTAGGATCATGTCCGCGATAAATTTCACCGCATCCGTTGGGAAATCCTTACCGTGCGCCCATTCCGTGAGCTTTGCGGCTTGCGGGGCCTCCGGTTGGTTTTGCGAAACGAGGATAGGTTCTGATAGCCCGCTGTATATCGGTATATCTTTATTAAAATGCTTGCATATCGCATCCGAGAGCCGCGCGCGTAACTCCGGTTCGCCGCTCACGGTTGTGATGCCCACGAGCTCACAGTCCTGCTTCGACAGTAAATATGTGAGTGCGAGCGCGTCGTCTATATCGCTGCCGATATCCGTATCCAGAAAAATCTTTGTCATAACTATTCTCCTCTACATGTCTAACCTATGATGTCCCGAGCAGAGCTCATATACCTTAGCGCTATCGCCGGGCATTACGAGCGTCGCTGTCGTGTTATGCGGTACAGTTATATCGATCGTGAAGGTCTTCAACACTTCTGGTTCATTTACCATTTCATAAGAGGCGTTCCATTCAACTGACAGCCTGCCGTACACGGTTTTGATCGCAGCCTTTGAATGTGTGATCCCACCACCCGGTATGGGTTTGATCAGGCTGTGTTTATATGCGGGCTTTTCGGGGTCGATATTGATACCGCCGATGTTGCTGTATATCCAGTCACCAACCGCGCCGTATGCATAGTGGTTAAATGAATTCATATCCTTTGACCACATGCTGCCGTCAGGCTTGATGCCGTCCCAGTGCTCCCAGATCGTCGTTGCGCCCTTTGTGATCGGATACAACCACGACGGATAATCCTGCTGCAACAGTACCTTGTACGCGACCTCCGGATATCCGTTTTCGCTTAATACCTTCAGCAAATACGGCGTACCCAAGAAGCCCGTGGACAGATGGAACTTGTTATCCTCTATATATTTAACCAACGCCTTGATTGTGCGTTCCTTATGTGTGCCGTAGAGCCCGAAGTTCAGTGCAAGCACATGTGCGGTCTGTGTCGGTGATGCGAGCCGCCCGTTCGGCGTATAGAACTCATCGATAAACGCTGTCTTTATATCATCAAAGAGCTTTGTGTAGGCTTCTGCGTCGTCTGTATATCCGAGCAACGCAGCGGCCTTCCCGACGATCTGCGTCGAATGAGCGTAGAACGCAGTCGCAATCAACGTAACATCCGTAGCGCCGAAATAACTGCCTTCCTTCGCGTCAAGCGCAAGCCAGTCGCCATAATGGAAACCCGTATCGAACAGCAATCCGTTGGTCGAGGCGTTTCTGATGTAATCTACCCATTTGCGCATGGACGGATACGAGCGGCGTAAAGCCTCCGTTTCACCATAGGCCATGTAAACCGCCCATGGGCATATCGTGGCCGCGTCTGCCCAGCCCGATGAGGAGTGCGCGTTTTGATCCAGCACATTCGGTATTACAAACGGCACACCACCGTTTTCGAGTTGATCCGAGGCCAAGTCGTTGAGCCATTTCTTAAAGAACGGTGCGGTATTCATCAGGTAACAGGCCGTGGATATGAATGCCTGTGCGTCACCGGTCCAACCCAAGCGTTCATCACGCTGCGGGCAGTCCGTCGGCACATCTACATAGTTACCCTTTAATCCCCAGAGGATGTTATGGTGCAACTGATTGAGCATCGGATCGGAGCATTCAAATTCACCGGTGGGCTCCATATCCGAATGCATTACGATACCCGTAAAATATTCGGTCGAAACCTCGCATGGGAACTGCTCGACATACACATATCTAAAGCCCTGGAATGTAAAGTGCGGGCTGTATACCTCATTGCCCTCTCCGCTGGCGCGGTATTCGACGGTCTGACGCGCCCTGCGTAGGTTTTCCGTATAGACATTACCGTCCGCATCGAGTACCTCAAAGTGCTTTAACACTACCGTATCGCCCTTTTGGGCTTTCCCCTCAGGCAGCATAAACTGCACGACACCGACCATGTTCTGACCGAAATCCAGAACCGTCTCACCATTAGCGGTCTTTATGAGCTCGATGGGTTTTATACCCTGTATCGCCCTGACCGGGTAGTTTTCCTGTGCGATCAAACGCTCTATCGGGTAATCAACGACCTCGACATCATGCCATGCAGCACCCGATAGATCCTCGAGCGACGCGTCGTAGGTCTCACCGTGATATATCTCCGAGAACAGCACAGGACCCGCACAGGTCTTAAAGCCCTCGTCTGTCACTATGATCTCACTCGTGCCGTCTGCGTAATCGATGTGCATCTGTAATAAAACAGCCGATGTCTTACCGTAGATCCCCTTGCGGTCCTCCCATGCAAGCTCACCCTTAAACCAACCGGGGCCGGTCATAGCCTTTATTTGATTTTCACCGGATCTGAGCATATCGGTAACGTCATATGTTTGGTATTGCAGGCGGGTTTTATAGTCCGTCCAACCCGGTGTCAGATAATCTGCTCCGACACGCGCGCCGTTTATGTATAACTCATAGATACCCAGAGCCGTCGCGTATACGCGCGCTCGTGTGATACGGGGCTTGAGAGCAAATGTCTTGGCATATACGGGGCAAGTGGTTTGTGTGGCCTTATCACCGGAGATGAACCTTGCTTTAATAGCACTTGTAACGCTCCCATTTATTGCTAAGAACGCCGTCTCAAACGTAGCCGCTTCACTCCACGGGCTTTTTGCGCCCTGTGCGTCTTCTACCAATACGCGATAGACGTATTGCGTCCTGTCTTTAAGCTCCGCTCCCGCATATATAATGCAAACCGATTCAGCGGAGTTTACGCACACATCCCAAACTACATTTGAAAAGTCTGTATCCGTGGCAACCTGGATATGGTATTTAACCTGCATTACATCGTTTAGTTCCGATACGAGCTCCCAGCTAAAGCAAGGCTTGGGGTTATCTATACCGATCGGATTTACCCGTTGATCACATTTCAAATTCGTTACCGAAAGACCCTTCATATTCCCGCTCCCCCACAATCAATCACATTCCAAAAATATTGATGATAATTATAACTCAGATAAATATTATTGCAAGGATTACTAAGCCTTTTACTAAGAAATTGCCTTGCGCGATTTATGTCAGTTTGTTATACTCAAAAAAGCATAAAATCTGTAACGCATGGGGGATAAGACGAGAATGATTTTCTACGTTGTGTTCAGTTTAATTACTTTACTTCTGCTGGTCTTATTGTATGTAGTGAACAGTCAGAAGAACAAAGCCGTAAGGTCGCTTCAGGAGTTTAAACAGGCTATAAACGGTGTGCCAACACCCTTAGTGATTACATATGCCGACGGCAACTGCCTACTCGTAAACGAAAAGGCTCGCAGCCTTGGTTTTTCCGAGGGCGCAAATGCATCAGGCATCATCAACAAACTGCCTAAGGGATATGATGCACTCGATGCGCAAGCCTCAAACGATCCCCTTCGCTCAGTTGTGATCGTAAACAACACAGAGCTTCTTAATAAGGAAGCGCAGTATCAAAAGGAAATCTTCTGGCTCTATTCCATTCTCGATGCCATCAAGATGCCGCTCTCTGTTACAAACAACAAGATGGAATGGACCTTCATAAACAAGACGGTCGAGCAGCTCTTGGGTGTAAAACGCAGTGACATAATAGGAAAGAAATGCTGCAACTGGGGCGCAAACATCTGCAACACCAGTAACTGCGGCATAGAGTGCCTCAGAAACGGTAAAAACGAAACCCGCTTTGAGCAAGCCGGCAGACACTACACGGTCGATGTCTGCTACCTAAAGGATGAGGTAGGCAATATCGCCGGACATATCGAAATGGTTAACGATATAACGCCCCTAGATGAATCAGGGAACAAATTCCAAGA
>CAZUNC010000031.1:0-17587 GCA_964621475.1 uncultured Defluviitaleaceae bacterium
CAAATTACACGTCCCTGCATATACTCATCATATGAACAATTGTTCATATGTATATTCATAAGAAGATACATCAACACAAGGAGATGAGATAGATGACTGACAAGAACAGTCTGCCCACATGTGATCTATTATGTGTTCACGAGGATACCGTAAAGAAGGTAAATGAGAAGATGCCCGACGAAGAAATACTCTACGATCTGGCCGAGCTTTATAAGGTGTTTGGCGATACCACTCGCATAAAGATCCTATATGTTTTGTTTGAATCCGAAATGTGCGTGTGTGATATAGCGAGCATATTAAATATGAGCCAATCCGCAATTTCTCACCAGTTAAAGGTGCTTAAATCAAACAGATTGGTGAAGTTTAGGCGCGAGGGAAAGGTTGTTTTTTATTCGCTGTCTGATAACCATATAAAATCAATACTCAACCAGGGGTTAGAGCATATTGAGGAATAAATGAAAAGGGATTAAATAATTTTAGGGGGAATTAAATTGAAAAAGGCATTTAAACTTGAGGGAATAGACTGCGCAAACTGTGCAGCGAAATTAGAAAGAGCAGTAAACAAGATTGATGGTATTGAGAATGCTGTGGTCAACTTTATGACCACAAAATTAACATTTGATATCAGTGACGACCAATCAACCGATGTTATAAAAGCCGTAGAGCTTGCTGTTAAAAAAGCTAATCCTTCTATCGTAATGAAAAAGGCGTAGGGGGATATTGAATGAAAAACAATATAAGAATCGCCAAGATCATTTGTGGCGGTTTATTTTTCACAGCCGGATTAATATTTGACATTGATAATTCGCTTATCAATCTTTTGATTTTTCTATTCGGCTATTTAATTATCGGCGGGGATGTCGTATTAAAGGCCGTTAAAAACATTCTGCGCGGTAACGTATTCGACGAGAACTTCTTGATGTCTATAGCTACGGTTGGTGCATTCATTATCGGGGAGTATCCCGAAGCCGTCGCTGTGATGTTGTTTTATCAGGTTGGCGAGTTCTTTCAGGATTATGCTGTAAATAAATCAAGAAAATCCATTGCAAGCCTTATGGATATACGTCCGGATTATGCAAACTTAAAGCGTGATAATCAAGTAACAAAAGTGGATCCCGATGAGGTAAGTGTTAGGGATATCATTATCATCAAGCCCGGCGAAAGGATACCACTTGACGGTAAAGTCATTGAGGGAAGTGGTGTTGTAGATACCTCTGCATTGACGGGCGAGTCCATACCCCGTGATGTGTCAGTAGGCAGTGAGGTACTAAGCGGTTGTATAAATGTAAACGGGCTTCTGACTGTAGAAGTGCTTAAGGGGTTTGGGGAATCTACAGTTTCAAAGATCCTTGACTTAGTAGAAAATGCAAGTTCAAGGAAGTCAAATTCCGAGAACTTTATTACCAAATTTGCTAAATACTATACACCAGCCGTTGTTATTGTTGCGGCTCTGCTGGCGGTGTTGCCGCCTTTACTTATAAGTGGTGCTACGTTTTCAGATTGGGTTTATAGAGCGCTGACGTTTCTAGTCATCTCCTGCCCTTGCGCGCTTGTGATCTCGATCCCTTTGGGCTTTTTCGGTGGTATCGGCGGTGCTTCAAGGTTAGGCATACTTGTCAAGGGCAGCAACTATTTAGAAGCCCTTTCACAAGTAAATACGGTTGTTTTCGACAAAACAGGCACGCTTACAAAGGGCGTATTTAATGTTACCGAGATCAATCCGGTCAGTATATCGCAAGGCGAGTTGTTAGAGGTGGCGGCTTTGTCGGAGAGCTTTTCAAGCCACCCGATATCGGCTTCCTTGATAAAGGCATACGGAAAAGAAATTGATACGACAAAAATTACAGATGTAGAGGAAATAGCCGGGCACGGTATAAGAGCTATGCTTGACGGCCGTTTGATTTATGCAGGGAATACCAAGCTCATGCGTAAAATGAATATACCGTTATCCGATGATGTATCCATAGGCACTGTCGTCCATGTAGCGATTGATAATGTCTATGCCGGAAACATCATTATCTCTGATGTAGTAAAAGACGATGCAGCCTCGGCCATTAAGCAATTGAAACAAATGGGTATTAAAAAAACCGTTATGCTTACAGGAGATTCTAAAAGGGTTGGCGAAGCCATAGCACAGGAGCTGCGTCTGGATGAAGTGCATACCGAGCTATTGCCTATAGATAAGGTAACATGGGTTGAAAAGCTACTCGGTGAAAAGACAAAGAACAGCAAGCTGGTCTTTGTCGGCGACGGCATAAACGACGCCCCGGTCTTGGCAAGGGCCGACATCGGTGTCGCCATGGGCGGGCTCGGTTCTGATGCCGCGATCGAAGCCGCCGATGTTGTAATAATGACCGATGAACCGTCAAAATTATCAACAGCCATCAGGATATCCAAAAAGACATTGACGATTGTAAAACAGAATATATGGTTTGCCTTTATTGTTAAGTTACTGGTTTTAATACTCGGAGCCGGAGGCATAGCCACAATGTGGGAGGCCGTGTTTGCAGATGTCGGCGTTTCCGTGCTTGCGATCCTAAACGCTATGAGAATGCTACAAAAAAACAGGCTATAGCAAAAAATAAAACAATACCACGGATTTATACAGATTTGGGCATTAGATTCTTGCTATCCGTGTAAATCCGTTCTTATCCGTGATGATCCGTGGTAATGCTTTATTTCGCTATAGCCTTTATTGTATGTGCTTATGAGTAAATGACTAAAGGAGGTTATTCATAATGCTTGGTTAACAATCCAATTAATGATGAATTCAAAACGTTCCTGCGTCAACGCATGACCACCAATATATTGTTTTATCTGTAAGTTGTTTTCAGCACCTTGTAAAATGTAACTTTCTCTTGCAGCTTGATAATTATCTGGGGCATCTTTTGAGTATTTATCCGAATCTGAACATACAATCATAAATCTTCTTGGTGCAATTTCTTCAATAACATCAGCAACTTCAAATTCTTTAATAAAACCGGGTATGATGCTTGCCATTTCAATGCCTGTTAAGTTTTCTATTCGATGTTTATAACTGACTACACTTCCGCTCGCGAGTGCATAACTTATCCTTTTATCAAATGCAGTTGTAAAATACGTAGTGTTCCCACCGTATGAATGACCCAAGCACCCAATTTGGGATTTGTCTACAATATCAAGATTGTTTAGAACACTTATCGCACCCATCGCATCCTCTATTACGATTTTCGCTAAGGTTTCACCGGATAATACACCGTGACAAAGTGCAAGAAAATGATGCCAGTTATCTTGTTCTGCATTTTCTTCTGTCCCTTTCGAGTTTATCCTTCGTTCCTCAAAGCATATGGAGTCGGGAGAAATAACTACAAATCCCCTTTCGGCCAGTGCCGGACCAAAAGCTTGCAAAGGATTACCGATAATGCCGCAAACCTCACTTTTACCGAGATTTCTTTGGCTATTATGCTGATGATTGATTAAAACCGCCGGGAGTTTCCCTTCGCATTTTGGAATAAGTAAAAATGCCGGGATGCTGCGCCCATTTACATTGTATTCAATCCTTTTTCTATAATACGAACCGCAGTCAAAGGTTTCGATACACTGAAATGAAATCTTATCATCTACATGTGACAGTCCTATAATCTCTATCATCCTATCAATAACCTTCATTTAACATGTCACCTCGTATTTTCCGTGCGCTTTTAACAACAAAACTCCGTTTAACTGCAAGCAACGCTTGTTGGCTAAACGGAGTTTCATACATTGGTTTCTAATGATGTAAAAAACGGATGATGTAAAAAACGGAGAGGGTGGGATTCGAACCCACGGCTCCTTGCAGAGACGCCGGTTTTCAAGACCGGTCCCTTAAACCACTCGGGAACCTCTCCAGATGTCGAGGACAATTATATGAAATATTCCGATACATGTCAAGATCTTCATTTTTTGTCGTAAGAGACTGACATACGGAATTTTTTTTGTTATAATGCCCTGAAATTGTCTGTGAACGAATCAACATACGCGGGCAATCTATGTACGAAAGGGGATGCACATGAACGAACATCTGTTGGAGCTTTTACAAAATAAGGAATACCGACGATTAAAGGAACAGCTCAACGAAATGAACGATGTTGATATAGCGTCGTTCATAGAAGAAGCCCCTCCCGACAAGATTGTCTTGATATTCAGGATGCTTACAAAGGACAACGCGACCGAGGTGTTCGCGAACCTATCAAACGAAATGCAACGGCGGATCGTCGAGTCCATCAGTGACAAGGAAATAGCCACGATCATCGAGGACCTATATATAGACGACGCGGTTGACTTCTTGGAGGAGATGCCCGCGGGCATCGTAAAGAAGGTTCTTTCGACCGCTACCGAGGACACACGTGCGCTCATAAACAGCCTGCTGCAATATCCGGAGAACAGCGCGGGTAGCATCATGACGATCGAGTATGTGGACCTCGATGAGGACATGACCGTCGAGGACGCGTTCAAGCGCATACGCCGCACGGGTGTCGATAAAGAGACGATCTATACCTGTTATGTGACAGACGAGAGCCGTAGGCTCATCGGTACGATCTCTGTAAAGACATTGCTGCTGTCAAACTTCGACGACATGATATCTGAACTGATGGAGACGCATATCGTTTCTGCGCAAACCATGGAGGACCAGGAGGCCGTCGCACATCTATTCAAGAAATACGACCTACTAAGCATTCCGGTCGTGGATCGTGAAAACAGGCTCATCGGCATCATCACGGTCGACGACGTGTTTGATGTCATCCAAGAGGAGGCCACCGAGGACTTTGAAAAGATGGCCGCCATGCTCCCATCTGAAAAGCCCTACCTCAAAACCGGCGTGTTTGCACTCGCAAAAAACAGGTTGCTCTGGCTGTTGGTACTGATGTTTTCGGCTATGGTCACGGGTGGCATACTCACGGGCTTCGAGGAGGCTATCTCGGCGATACCGTTATTGGTATCGTTTATCCCGATGCTCACGGACACGGGTGGCAATGCGGGCAGTCAGAGCTCGACGCTTGTGATCCGTGGTATGGCGTTACAGGAGATAAAGCTTAAGGATGCGCTGAAGGTCTGGTGGAAGGAACTACGCGTGAGCCTATTGGTTGGTACCGGGCTCGCCGTGATCAATTTTATCCGCGTCTCAATCCAATACAACAACAACCCCGTCAAGACAGAGATCGCAATCACGGTCGGCATCAGCATGTTCCTTACCGTCATCATCGCAAAGACCGTCGGCGGGCTTTTGCCGATGTTTGCAAAGCTCTGCCGCGCCGACCCCGCGATCATGGCCGCGCCGCTTGTGACCACGATAGTAGACGCGTTCTCTCTGATGATCTTCTTTAGTATCGCCAAGATGCTCATGCACCTATAAATGTATAAGCTTATATAAAAAGAATCGAGGCTCAAATGCAAAACAACAAGCTCTTTACCCCGGACGGCTTTAATGATTGTCTGCCGGAAGCCTACGCGCTTAAGTCCCTCACGCAGCAGCGCATAGGCTCTGTATTCGAATCCTTCGGCTATCGTGCGGTCTCTGGGCCCACACTCGAATACACGGATGTCTTTGAGGCCGCGCCCACCAAATACATGTACCGCTTTATCGATCGGCACGGAGACATCCTCGTGCTTCGACCCGACATGACCCCACAGATCGCACGTATCGTCGCTAACCATTTCAACGAGGCCGATATGCCGCTGCGCCTGTGTTATACACAAAACGCGTTTCGCTGTAACGACAGCTACAAGGGACATCCGGGTGAATACACCGAATCCGGTGTCGAGCTGATCGGCCAAAACACAGCCTCCGCAGACGCAGAGGTCATTGTGATGTCTATCAAGGCACTATTAGCCGCCGGAGTTGATGACTTCACGGTCTATGCCGGTGATGTACGTTTCCTCGCGGGCCTCATGGACGAGGCCGGTCTCGAAGCAGGTCCGCGCGCAGAATATATCGATCTACTGGCGCGGCGTGATTATGTTGCCGCAGAGGCTTTACTCTCGGACATATGTGATGCACGCGCATGTTCATCCTCCGCTACCATCCTCAAATCCGCAAGCGAGCTCATAGGCGGGTTGGAGGTTTTACACAGGGCAGCGGGTCTTACACGCAGCCCAAAGGCACATGCTGCACTTCAGAGCCTTTCGGCTATATATGATATCGTTGATATGTATGGCCTTTCTAAATATATAGTGTTCGATCTGAATATGACCGCAAATATGGATTACTATACGGGTCTGCTGTTTCGTGGGTTATCCAAGGATATTGGCTTTTCGTTGTTTGATGGCGGACGTTACGATGATCTGTTATCCACGTTCGGGGTAAATCTACCCGCCGTGGGCTTTTCGCTCAAGATCGATGACCTGCTTTCGGTACTGCGGCGCAACAACACCGTTGCGGCTCCCACGGCCCATATCGAGCGTATCTCGCACGGCGCTGACAGGGACAGTTTGCGACACGCGATTGAGACCGCCGAGGCATTACGTAAGGACGGACATATCGCCGTCTTAGACCTGTAAGGAGGCGCATATGGAATACTTGACATTCGCGCTCGCAAAGGGCCGCTTGGCTCAGCAAGCCGTTTTGATATTTGACAAGCTCGGCTTTGACTGCTCCGAGATGAAATCCGATACACGCAAGCTCATATTCACCGACGAGCAAAACAAGCTCAAATTCTTCCTGTCAAAGGCGGAGGATGTACCTACATATGTGGAATACGGCGCGGCCGATATCGGTATCGTAGGAAAGGACACGCTGCTCGAGGAAAACCGCAATCTCTGTGAGGTCGCCGATCTCGGTGTCGGGGAATGCAAGGTCGTAATAGCCGGTTATGAGCATATGCGAGAGCGTTTATATACAAACCAGGGGTTGCGTGTGAGCACAAAATATCCACGCATCACGCGTGAGCATTTCCGTTCAAAGCACCGCACGGTCGAGATCATCAAGCTCAACGGCTCAGTGGAGCTCGGGCCGGTTGTGGGGCTTTCGGATGTGATCGTTGATATCGTGGAGACAGGCTCGACATTAAAGGCCAACGGGCTCGTTATTTTAGATGAGATATGCCGGATATCCGCACGTTTAGTCGTAAACCGCGTGAGCATGAAGCTCGAGCATGAACGCATCGGCAAGATAATAAACATGGTAAAGGGGATGGCTCTGTGTTCGAAATAAAAAGGGGCGCCGAATGCAAGGCGTTTATAAATACTTTGGCCGGGCGTGGGAACGAGGACACGCGTGCCGCGCAGGAGGCCGCACAGGCCATTATCGAGGACGTACGCCAAAACGGCGACGATGCATTAATACGCTACACCGAGAAGTTTGACCATGTGAAGCTCGATAAAACACCTAACGGGCCCAACGGGATCGAGATGACAAAGCAAGAGATTGAGGCCTGTGTGAATGCAGTCGGCGGCGTACCGTCATATGTAAAACGCGCGGCGGAGCGCATCAGGTCTTTCCATGAACGCCAGCGTCAGAACAGCTGGTTTGAAACAGGTGAATACGGGGAAATATTGGGACAGAGGGTTATTCCGCTATCGCGCGCGGGTGTCTATGTACCCGGTGGGCGCGCGGCTTATCCATCCACAGTGCTGATGAATGTAATACCGGCTTCGGTCGCGGGCGTAAAGGAAATCATCATGACGACGCCCCCACCCGTAAACCCGATGACCGTCGTATGCGCTACCGTAGCAGGGGTTGATAGGATATTTAAGATAGGTGGTGCACAGGCTATAGCCGCTATGGCGTTCGGCACGCAGTCCGTACCAAAGACCGACAAAATCGTCGGCCCCGGCAATATCTATGTAGCTATGGCAAAGCGCCTCGTGTACGGTTATGTAAACATCGATTCGGTCGCGGGTCCGAGCGAGATCGTTATCGTTGCAGACAAAAATGCGAACCCCGCGTTCTGCGCAGCCGATATGCTCGCACAGGCAGAACACGACCCGATGGCCTCGGCTGTGCTTTTGACCGATGATGAGAGCCTCGCGCGTGCGGTATATGACGAGGTCTGGAAACAGTCCGCATTGCTCTCCCGCCATACGATCATCAGCCAGAGCCTCGATAAATACGGCGGCATTTTGGTTACGGAAAGCCTCGATGATGCGTTTGCACTCGCGAACGAGATGGCACCCGAGCATTTGGAGCTCTGCGTAGCCGAGCCGTTCGCGTCGCTGCACAAGGTCGTAAACGCGGGAGCTGTATTCTTGGGCAACTATACGCCCGAGGCAATCGGTGACTATATCGCGGGCCCAAATCATGTATTACCGACAGGACGCACCGCACAGTTCTTCTCCGCGTTGTCCGTAGACGATTTTATAAAAAAATCCAGCCTGCTGAGCTTTTCGGCAGAGGCCTTGAGTAAGCTCGCGGACGATGCCGAGGCGTTTGCAAAGACAGAAGGTCTCACGGGACACGGGGCTTCTGTTGCGATACGTAAGTCCTAATGAATCGGCGCGGAGGCGTAATAATACTGAACGGTGTGCCGCGTTCGGGTAAGTCCTCTATCGCAAAGGCCATTCAAGCGGGTCTTGACGGCATATGGATGAATATAGGCGTGGACAACTACATGCGTATGATACCGGAGCAATTTCTGCCGGGCATCGGTTTAAGACCCGGCCGCGAACGCCCGGACCTCGAGGACATGATCTCCCGCATGTATCTGTCGATGTATAGTTCCATAGCGGCGCATTGCGCAAACGGATTAAACGTAGTTGCCGATGTGGGGCATCACGATGACTATGCGACGGGTATGAGGCTGTTTGAGCGGTGTATGGATATCATAGCGGATTACGATGTACTGAAGGTGGGCGTGCATTGCCCACTTGAACATATAGTCAGTCGTCGTATAGAGACCGGTTATCCGGCGATGGATGGGGATGATGCCGCAAAGCCTGTGATAGATTGGCAGGAGACCGTTCATAACGGTAAGCAATACGATCTCACCGTAGACACGTCCGCGTTGACCTCGAATGAATGTATGGAGTTGATAAAGCAAGCATGGATACAATTGAAAAAAAGGTCATCATCATAGACGGCAATAGCCTGATAAACAGAGCGTTTTATGCGATCAACCTGCTCACAGATAAAAACGGGCGGTATACGAACGGCATCTATGGCTTTCTGAATATCTTTTTTAAGATATTGGACGATGAAAATCCGCAATATGCTATCGTAGCGTTTGACCGTCCGGGTGGTAACTTCCGCCACACTATCTTCACGGAGTACAAGGGTACGCGTAAACCGATGCCCGAGGAGCTGCGCCCGCAGATACCACTATTGAAGGAATTGTTGCAGAAGATGTCGGTAGCGGCTGTCGATGTAGCGGGTTATGAAGCCGACGATATCATCGGCACGCTCTCTTTGCGCGCGCAGGAGCAAGGGCTCTTGCCTGTTATCGTATCCGGTGACCGTGACCTTTTGCAGCTTGCGACCGACACCGTAAAGGTGCGCCTGCCCCGTACCAAGGGAGGCAAATCCGAGACGGACATCTTCTTTGCAGACGATGTAAAGCAGCAGTTCGGGGTTAATCCGCGTGGCATCATTGACCTGAAGGCACTGATGGGCGACAAGTCCGACAACATCCCGGGCGTGCCCGGTGTCGGCGAAAAGTCCGCGCTGAAGGTTTTGGACGAATACGGCGATCTCGAGAATGCGCTCGCACATGCGGCTGAGATAAAGCCTGCCGGCCTGTCGCAGAAGCTCACCGAGCATGCTGAGCTCGCGCGTATGAGCAAGGTGCTCGCGACGATCGTCACGGATGTACCCGTCGAGATCGACTTCGAATCCGCACGTCTCGCGGACAAATTCCCCGCCGAGGCATATGAGCTATTGATGTCGTTGGACTTTAAGGCTTTGAAGGGCCGTTTTCATATGCCTGAGAATAACAGCTCTGTAATCGGTTCCGGCGAAGGTTCACCCGATGCCTCAGCCGCAACGCTTTCCCGTTTGTTTACAGTTGTGACCGAGCCGCAGCAGGCCAATGACGCTATGGCTTTGCTCATTAAATCTGAGCTCTGCGCGGTCTGTATCTTGCAGCGAGTATCGGCAATAAATATAGCGGGTTTGGACGAATCCGACTTTTTAGGCATCGTATTCACCGACACATCGGGCACCGTGTTTATAAAGGCCGGGCGTGCGCTTGCGGACGGCGGCTTGATGGACGAGGGCATGAGTGAGGACGAGATCCTCGCGATATGCAAAACCTTCTTCGAATCCCCTGTCAAAAAGATATCACCCGATGTCAAAAGCGATCTGCGTTATTTGCGCAGCCGCGGCATAGACGCGGGTCATTTTGTATTTGACGCGGGACTCGCGGGTTATATCTTAAACGCGTCCGAATCCTCATATGCATACAACGATATAGCGTTTAACTACCTACATGAATCTTACCCGTCTCATGAAGACTTTTGGGGTAAGGGCAAATCCGTCAAGCGTGCCGATGCGTTCAGCGATCAAGAGATCGCCGACTATGCATTCCCACAGGGCGATGTGTTGTTCCGCGCATATCCGATCATGGACGAGCAACTCCGGCAGAACGGTCAAGCCGAATTGTTTTACGATATGGAGCTAAAGCTCGCAGATGTGCTTGCGGATATGGAGACTGCGGGCATACGCATAGACACCGCCGAGATCATGCGCTTTAAGAACGAGTTAAACCATATGATCGACGAGAAAACCGCAGCCGTATACGAGCTGTCCGGCGAGCATTTTAATATCAACTCCCCTTCTCAGCTCGGGGTTGTACTGTTTGAAAAGCTCGGCCTGAAGGCCTCGAAGAAGACTAAGCAAGGTTACTCGACATCAGCGGAGGTCTTGGAGGGATTACGTGACGAACATCCTGTAATAGATCAGATACTCGACTATCGACAATATACAAAGCTTAAATCCACCTACACGGATGGACTGCTGCAAGCCGTGCATCCGGTTACTCAGCGCATATACTCTACGTTTAACCAGACCGGTACCGCCACGGGCCGTATCAGCAGCGTCGAGCCGAACCTTCAGAACATCCCCGTGCGTCTGCCGTTGGGCAGGAGGCTGCGTAAGGCATTTGTGCCCGAGAGCGCTGACTTTGTATTCGTCGACGGTGACTACAGCCAGATCGAGCTGCGTATCCTCGCTCATCTGAGCGGTGATGAGAACATGATCCATGCGTTTGTGACGGATCTTGATATCCACCGCCTCACCGCCTCACAGGTGCTCGGTATCGCTTACGACGATGTAACACCCGAGCAGCGTTCGGGTGCAAAGGCTGTGAATTTCGGTATCGTATACGGCATTTCCGCGTTTAGTCTCAGTAAGGATATCGGCGTGTCCGTCAAGGAGGCCGATGCGTATATCCAAGAATATTTTGCCAAGTATCCAAAGATCAAGGAGTATCTGGACGACACTGTATCCTCTGCAAAGGAGCTCGGTTACGCGCAGACGATCTACGGCAGACGCAGGATGATCCCCGAGCTAAAATCAGACAATCGCAACATCCGCTCGTTCGGCGAACGCGTTGCGATGAACATGCCCGTGCAGGGCAGCGCGGCAGATATCATCAAGCTCGCTATGATCAAGGTACACAACCGCCTAAAGGATATGAACGCAAAATCACGCCTACTACTACAGGTTCACGACGAATTGCTTTTGGAGGTGCATCGCTCCGAGCTAACGACCGTGATGGAATTGTTAAAATCCGAGATGGAAAACGGCTTTGACCTGAGGGCTCCGCTTGTCGCGGACATCTCGCAAGGGGATACATGGTATGACGCAAAATAGCCTTGACTATCCAGCGTTCGATATCGGACTGACCGGAAACAGCGGCAGCGGCAAGGGCACTGTCTGCAACATCCTACGCGAACACGGCGCATACTGTATAGATTGTGATACGCTTGCACATGGGGTGTTAGCCAAGGACGGCGCGGGCTATTATGAGGCGTTGGACTTTTTTGGAAATGCGATCTTAGCCGAAGACGGGACGATAAATAGGCGCGCACTCGCAGCCATCGTATTTGCGGACGCAGACAAACGCAAAATACTCGAGGGCATCGTGCATAAGCATGTCATATGTATGAGCTTTGAGCTTGCGAAAGAGCACGCGCAAACATCCATCGTGGTAGTGGACGCGCCGTTGCTGATACAGGCCGGCATGCATAAATATTGCAAGAGGGTTTGGGTCGTTACCGCCGACACAGACATCCGCCTGCAGCGTATCATGCTCAGAGACACCCTTTCATATGACGAGGCCTTAAATCGTCTACGCGCACAATCCGACGAGGCGTTTTTGGCCGGGCACGCGGATGAAGTGATAGAAAACAACTTGGGTATATCGGAATTGAGGGAGCGGGTCGAATGGCTGTTGCACAGGCAGGAGAGCGATCGATGTTTGTGAGCATATCATTAAAGCGTATAAAACGGCTGTGGTTCTCGGCCTTACTTGCGGTCTTGTTTCTATCCATCATAGCCGGGGCGTTCGTTGTGTTGCGTTACCCGGTCAAGTATCGAGATATCATTTATAAGCAAGCCCAGGTTAACGACTTGCGCCCGTCATTTGTATATGCCGTGATACATGCCGAGAGCAAGTTTCGTCCGAATGCGACCTCCGGCAAATCCGCAAAGGGCCTAATGCAGCTCACGGACGACACAGCCGCGTGGCTCGCTCAAAAATCCGGTATGACGGGTTACGATAACAAGCACATATATGACCCCGACGTTAACATCGCGCTGGGTTGCTTTTACTTACGTATGCTGCTGGACCGCTTCGATCAGAACGAGGAGCTCGCGCTCGCCGCTTACAACGCAGGCAGTACAAACGTGAGCCGCTGGCTCAGCAACGAGGCCTATACGACCGACGGTACGAGCCTCAAAAGCATCCCATATCCCGAGACCCATAACTTTGTAAAGCGCGTGCGAGAGAACGAGAGGATATATCTGCTGCTGTTGAGGGTAATGAGGGGATAAGTATGACAATTGGAGGTCACGATGAAACACAAGATAAAACCTATTAGAAAGGTACTCACGGCCATAGCGGTTATCACATTGATGGCAGGTCTTGCAACAGGCTTGTCGGGCTGCACGAAACCGACCGAGGAGTTGCCTCCGGCTGCTACGAGCACACCGGAGCCAACCGAAACACCAACCCCGGAGCCGATCAACCCCGAGAGTGGCGGTACACTAAAGCTCGGCATGAGGCATCCGCTTACATTGAACCCTCTAACTAACGAGGACGGTTCTGTAGATAAGATCATGAAGCTGATGTTCGAACCGCTCATAGATATCGATGAGAGACTAAAACCCGTGACAGGGCTTGCGAGCCTTGCGATGTCTGCGGATGGACTGAGCGCGAGCCTGCATTTACGCGACGGGTTACTCTGGAGCGACGGCGTTCCGATTACGGCGGACGATATCATATATTCGCTCAATACGCTTAAGGACCCAGAAAACGCCTCTGTTTACGCGCAAAATGTCAGAAATATCGATACATATACAAAGGCGGCAACAAACCAGGTCGATATTACATTCAAGACGGTGTTCGGCGGTGTAGGATACACATTCAACTTCCCGTTGATCCCGAAACACGCCGATGACATGGACAATAATCCCGTTTGCAGCGGTCTGTTTGCGTTCGAAAGCTATGACATCAACAAGGAAATGATCTTAGTACAGAACGAGAACCGTATGCCATTTCGTAAGCAGCCATATATCGAGCGTGTGGCCGTGCAGATCGTTAAGGATCAGGAAGCCGAGATACATGCGTTTGAACAGCGCGTGATCGATGCAATATCCGCTCCGATATCGGATTGGAGCCGCTTCAAGAACGTTGGTGCGACGAGCATCAGCGAATACACGCTCAACTACTTTGACTTCATAGGCTTCAATTTCCACAACCCATATCTGAAGGATCGAACCCTGCGCGAAGCCATCGCATATGCTGTAAACATAGACGAATTCGTTTCCACATATTACTTAGATCAGGCCGAACGCGCATATACGCCGGTCAGACCCGGATCATGGCTCTATGAGCCCGAGGTCGACAAATACGCCTATGACCCCGAAAAGGCCAAGACACTGATCACGCGTACAGACCTCGAGTTTCGTGTGCTCGTGAACAACGAAAACAGAGAGCGTGTAAAGATCGCAGGTGCGCTCTGCGAGGCATTAAATGCAGTCGGCATCAAGACGCAGCTTGAGACCTTGGCCTTTGACGATTACCTGAAACGTTTAAACAGCAAGGACTATGATATCTTTATCGGCGGCTTTAATCTGTCGACGATACCGGACTTAGGTTTTGTATATGGACGCAGCAATTTCTTTTCATATCAGGACGAGGTCATGGAGGCGTTATTGCATCAGGCATTCACAGCTCAAAACGATACGCTATATAAAAAGGCAATGAGCGATATACAATTACGCGCCGCAAAGGAGCTGCCATGCATCGGGCTCGTGTTCCGCAAATCCGTTCTACTTACGGACATCAGCGTGATGGGTGACAAGCGTCCGAGAACGACCAATCCTTACTACAACATCAACGACTGGTTCATCCATAAATAATGTCTGCAGGAGGTTAAAATGACCGGAAATAAGATAAGGGTAGCATTATTGATAGGCGGTAATTCAGACGAGAGGGAGGTCTCGTTGATGTCTGCCGAGCATATGCGTAAGCATCTGGATCCCGGGAAATACGACGTGCTCACGATCGACATCAACAAAGACAACGGCCCCGAATGGATAGGTGCGCTGATAACGGAAAGACCCGATGTCGTACTCAGCGCTTTGCATGGCGGCACCGGTGAAAACGGTAGCGTACAGGGTGTGCTCGAATGCTTGAATATCCCATATGCGGGCAGCCGCGTATTAGGCAGCGCGATCTCTATGGATAAGGCGACGAGTAAGCTCATCATGCGAGCAAACCATATACCCGTGGCTGATGATGTATTTATCCCACGAAACGAGAGCCTCGGCGGTTATATCGATCACATCGAACGCCTGGGGTTGCCCGTTGTGGTAAAACCGAACAGGAACGGTTCGAGCGTAGGCGTGAGTATCGTCAAGCGATCTGAGGACCTTGAAAGGGCAGTCGACATCGTGCAAAAACTTGGCGACGACGTACTCGTAGAGAGGTACATCGCTGGACAGGAGGTTACATGCGGTGTTGTGGAGACAGCGGATGGGATTGATGTACTTACCGTTTTAAACATCGATGTCGAAAGCGAGTTCTACGATTATGAGGCGAAATATTTAAGCGAGCTCACAAGGCTGGAGCTTTCGAGCCTGCCCGCATTTTTACAGACCATGATACAAGAGATCGCCAAGAAGGTATTCTTGGTATTGCAATGCAGCGGCTACGGACGCGTGGATATGATCGTAAACGAAGAACAAATTTATGTTCTAGAGATCAACTCATTGCCGGGCCTGACCTCGCATAGCCTGATGCCAAAGGCCATTTCTGTAAAGCCAAACGGCTTCGCCGAGTTCCTGGACAGTCAGATTGCATTTGCGATGCAGAGGACGTAATCTACAGGTCGTTCGTTCCGGGTCTGCATGCATGATCCTCGCAGACATAATAGGTTATGCGGTCGTTCAGTATCGGATAGAGCCTGCTCGGTTCATCCAATACGATGACGATCGCATTACTTTGTTTTCGGAGTGTTTCCTTGATCTGTAGCTTTTGCTGTTCTATATCGCTCCCGTACTTTAACACGCATACGATCTCCTTCTGTGGGTAACGCTCCATCAGATCTGTGATCAAAAAGAAGCTGTGTCCGGTCGGGTATTCGTCCGCGTCCGCTTCCAAAAACTCCACTGTATTGTGATATATACCCTCGAAGCGCCTGTTGTCAGATTCATTAGGAGAAATATGCGGGATAATGCGCGACAGGTAAAACAGATTATAAGCCATCACGGCATTACCGGACGGTATCGCACCGTCATATGTTTCTTTCGGGTTCATGATGAGTTTTTCACCGCTTTTAGGGTTTAGGTAAAAGCCATGACGCTTCGCATCCCAAAACTCATCTATCGCGATATCCATCAATTCCTCAGCGCGCCGGATATATTTCATATCATACGTCGTGTTATACATCTCAACCTGTGCCCATATATAGAACGCGTAATCATCCAAAAACCCGTTGCCGCTACGCTTACCATCCCTGTAACTAACAAGCAGCCTGTTGTTTTTAATCAGATTCTTCTCGATGAAGTCTATGCTTTCCTGCGCGGTGCGGATGTATCCAGACTCGGATGTGCTACCATGTGCAATCGCCAACGCCGCTATCATCAGCCCGTTCCAGGACGTGAGTATCTTGTCGTCCTTGTGTAAGGATGTGCGCTGCTGCCTGTACTCATATAACTTGTCAAGCACCTCACGGCTTAGTGGTGTTTCCACATCATCCCCTGTCGCGTTCAACAGATTGGGGATACTCTTTCCCTCGAAATTGCCCCTCTCGGTTATATCAAACCGCTTATTGAATGCTCTCCCCTCTTCCTCCCCTATTACCTGTATAATCTCGCGCGGCTCGAATACATAGTATTTCCCTTCCACACCGTCGCTGTCCGCATCCTGCGCGCAGTAGAAACCGCCCTGTTCGAACATCAGCTCCCGCCTGACATATTCGGCAACCTGTGTCACGACCATCTGATAAAAGCTGTCGTTTGTGAGCCTATAAGCTTGAGCATATGTCATACAGAGTAGCGCGTTGTCGTATAACATCTTTTCAAAATGCGGCACGAGCCAGCGTTCATCTGTTGAATACCTCGAAAAGCCATAACCTATATGATCAAAGATACCACCCTTGTACATCTGACGCAGTGTGCGTTCGGCCATCAGTAGCGCTTGCCTGTCCCCACTTAGCTCATAATACTTCATCAAAAACATCAGATTGTGTGGTGTAGGAAACTTCGGCGCGCTGCCAAAACCACCGTATTTGTCATCAAATACCTTGGTAAATTGATTCTTCGCTATCGCCGAAAGATCACGCGGATTGTTCCTGCGGTTTCGCTTGCCTGCACCGCTGTCCGTGATATGCTTAATGATATCATTACCAGCCATTACAAAATCCTCGCGCCTGTCCGGCCATTTATCCGCTATGGTCTTTAATAATGTGATCAGCCCTACCCTACCCCGCATGTCGTTTTTGGGCAGATATGTCCCTGCAAAGAACGGCCGCTGATCCGGTGTCATCACGATCGTGAGTGGCCACCCACCGCTTCCACTAACGGCCATGCATGCACTCATGTAGATGCTGTCGATATCAGGCCGCTCCTCCTTATCTACCTTTATCGCAATAAAATCCCTATTCATAATCTCGGCCACGTCCTCGTCCTCAAACGATTCCCGCTCCATTACGTGACACCAATGACATGTTCTTAAATGCAACTTTGTCAGCTATACCCAATAGATAGGAAAACAGGCTTATCTTCCTGCCTTGCTTTCTCAAATGCTTCCTCATCCCATGGATACCAGCTTACAGGATTATAAGCGTGTTGAAGTAAATAGGGTGAGGTTTCATTTATTAATCTATTGGGTATTTTCTTTTCTGATAACATTGCACAACCACCTCCTTTTTTATTAATATTATTGAAAAAAACTTATAATCTATTCATACG
>CAZUNC010000032.1:0-17184 GCA_964621475.1 uncultured Defluviitaleaceae bacterium
GTAAACAGCCTGTATGCCGTATACGAAACCCCGGTGCCAATGGTGATCAGCAGAATACCGGGCAGCTGATAACTGACATAGTTGTCGCTGCCGCTTTGTATAGCGCCGCCGAGCACATAGACAAACAGCAGCATAATGGCAACAGGCATGAGCGCCGTGCTAATGATGGTATCCACACTTCGAGTGATGTGCTTCATAGACCGCTCTAACATCACCAATACATCGCTAAAGAAATAGTTTTTTGTGTTTTTCATGCTACTTACCCTCCTTTTTGCCGATGATAGCAAGGAAGATTTCCTCCAGCGTCGGTTGCTTTTCCACATATTCCACTTTTGCAGGCGGAAACAGCTTTTTAAGCTCCTCCAGTGTACCGCTTGCTATAATCTTACCATCGTGCAAAATTGCGATTCGCTCAGCGAGCTGTTCGGCTTCTTCTAAATATTGTGTAGTGAGGAATACCGTCGTGCCGCTGCTTGCCAGTGCCTTAACCACTTTCCAAACTTCAATACGCGCTTCAGGGTCGAGCCCTGTGGTCGGTTCATCAAGGAAAATCAATGGAGGATTGCCGACGAGGCTCATCGCAAGGTCTATCCTGCGGCGCATGCCGCCCGAATAGGTTCCCACTCTGCGGTTAGCGGCATCAGTAAGACCGAACTGTGCCAGCAATTTATCGGCAATCTGCTTGGAGTTTTTAAGATGGCGCAGCTTTGCGATGAGCTCGAGGTTTTCCCGCCCGGTCAATATCTCGTCTACGGCGGCAAATTGTCCGGTCAGGCTAATAGACTGCCGCACGCTGTTGGGATCTTTAGCAATATCAAAGCCGTTTACCAGAGCTGTCCCTTTGTCTGCTTTTAGCAGTGTGGTAAGGATTTTTATTGCGGTGGTTTTACCCGCTCCGTTTGAGCCGAGCAACGCAAATATTTTGCCCTTTTCCACCTCGAAGTCCACGCCTTTCAGCACATGAACATCCTTAAAGGATTTATGCAATCCCTGTACAGTAACTGCCGGGTTAATCATGGTTGGCACCCTCTCTCAATTTACTTACATCACCGTTTAACTTATTGCGAAAATGGTCTTGCCACTTCTTTGTATCTCTCATAAACTCATCGCAAAAACCCGCAACATCATCGCCGGTTACGTCAAGCACATGCTTGACTTCTGCCGCACCGCTCTCAATCAACGATATGAGCTCATACTGGGTTTTTAGCATTTCCATACCGTCACCACCAGCAAACTGCCACATCCGTGAAGTCGAGTGCGTTGAGCCTTCGGGTGATTTCATAGCCGTAGTTTGTTCACGCCTGATGGTTTCGAGAACGCAGCCATCAAGCACACCCTTTAATATCTCGGTTAGGTTTTCCAAGCTTTCACCTCCCGTGTCTACTCTGCATAACTGATAATCGGTAATACATATTACTGCTATAATGTAACACTAAGTAGTGAAGGTGTCAACAGATAAATTCAAAACATATTGACCGAATCGGTTTAAGGTGATATTATTGCATTAAACCGATTCGGTTAATGTTGTTAGAGGTGATGATGTTGGAAAGATTTTTGAGTCTGCAGCTGGAAAGACAAAATGTCATTATAGACGCCGCTATGAGCCTGTTTGGAGCGGTTGGTTACAAAAAAGCATCGGTCGCCGATATTGCCGAGGCCTCCGGTATCTCAAAGCCAATGGTTTTCTATTACTTTGGAAGCAAAAAAGCTCTTTATCTTTATTTGATTGAATTTGCGGGCATCACCCTCAAAGCCGAAATTGACAATCGCTTTGACAAATCGGTCACAGACTTCTTCGATAAAATACGCTTAGCTTCCGAAATAAAAATGTCGGCACTGAAAAAGTTTCCCGGAATCCTTTCGTTTTTAACAGGCATGTATTATGAAACCGATAAAGAGGTTGCCGAAGATATTAAGCGTTATGTTTCTGAGGGGGAGGCTTTCAGTGCAGCGTTTGTGTCTGAAAATATGGATACAGAAAAATTCAAAGACGACGTTGACCCTGAACTTGTACTGAAAATATTGACATACTATTCAGAGGGATATATGTCGGGTACCGCGATGCGACAGACCACAGACTTCGACGCACTGATATCGGATTTTAACAGGTGCCTTGACCTCATGAAGAGGCATTTTTATAAGGACGAGTTTTGTCGTGATTAATGGAGGGAAAACTAAATGTATATATCCATAAAAAAGCTATGTAAAAACTACGGCGGTGAGGTAAAAACCGTTGCGCTAAAAGATGCTTTCTTTGAGCTTGACAAAGGCGAAATCGGCGTTATTTTAGGCCCATCCGGCAGCGGCAAGTCTACACTGTTGAACATTTTGGGCGGTATCGACCGGGCAGACAGCGGGATAGTAATGGTCGGCGGTGAAAACATCTCGGAGCTTTCAAACGATGCGCTAACTGAATACCGCCGAGCTGAAATCGGCTTTATCTTCCAAAGCTATAACCTTGTTCCACATCTTACGGTTGAGGAAAACATCGAGGTTGTGGAAAACATCAGCACGGCTCCACTTGCGGTAAACGAGGTGCTCTCTGCTGTGGGGTTGCTTTCTAAAAAAGACCGCTTTCCCCGTGAGCTTTCGGGCGGCGAGCAGCAGCGTGTGGCGATTGCTCGGGCGATTGTCAAAAACCCCGAACTGCTGCTATGCGACGAAATCACCGGCGCACTGGACTTTGAAAGTGCCATCGAGGTGCTGTCACTTGTACAGGAGATCAGTAAAAAATTCGGCACAACCGTTGTGATGATCACCCACAACGCCGCCATCTCTGCTATGGCACATCGGGTGTATAAATTCCGCAGCGGCGAGGTGGTGGATGTAAAGCAAAACCGCGACCCCGTCCCGGCAAGGAGGGTTGAGTGGTAATGAAGCTAAACAAGGCTGTACCGCGCGTTGTGAATGACAACAAAGGAACCTATCTCGGTATCTTTTACATGGTGCTGCTGTCAAGCTTTCTGTTTGTGTTCTTTATGCTGGCGGCTGCCAATCTCTCCAGCAATAAGGACTCTTACTTTACCGATTATGCGATGGGTGATATTGAGTTTGCCGCGCGATCGGAGATTGCAAAGATCGGTGATATCGAAAAGCAGTTCGGCGTTAAAATGGAAGCTGCCCTGACCCGTGACTACGACTATGACGGCAAAACCATCCGGCTGTTTACGCCGAACAGCAAGGTCAACATTCCCGCTGTTATTGATGGTAGACTGCCCAGTCCGGGCGAGATTGCCATCGATCCACAGTTTGCTAAGGCGAACGGCTACACAATCGGCGGCAGCATTGCCATCGAGGGAAAAAACTACACCATATCCGGTACGCTCTGCCTGCCAAACTACGCCTATGTGCTGAAGAAGCCGGGCGATCTCGTCAACGACTTTAATACCTTTGGCATTGCAGTAATGAACGAAAGCGACCTTAAAACCGGTGAGCTGCTTTACTCAGTGAAGTTTGACACACCGCAGAAAGATATCTTCACCCAGGCAAAGCCGTTGAAAGCCTACCTCAACGCACAAGGCACGAAACTGCTCTCTTGGAACTATGCCAAATACGAAATGAAAACCAATATGCCGGATGTAGAAGTGCAGATGATTGCCGTCTACTCATGGATACTTCCGCCTTTTTTGATGCTACTTTCGGCGGCACTCGCAGCGGCGGTTTTAGGCCGCATGGTCAAGAGTCAGTCCGGCGTTATTGGTACGCTCTACGCCTCGGGTTATCGCAAGAGCGAGATTATGCTCCATTACTTGAGTTACCCGCTTTGGCTCGGAGTGTTGGGCGGGGTGCTCGGAGGTGCTTTGGGTATGGTGGCTTTTGTACCGTTTTTAAACATCATGCTTACCTTTTTCCCGATGCCGATAAAGGCACTGACCTTTAATCCGCTGTATATTTTACTTGGCACAGTGCTGACGACCGTCATCCTATGTGTGGGCGTGTACCTTTCGCTGCGAAATGCACTCACCGTTTCGCCGGTGGCGCTCATGCGCGGCGAGTTGAAAACCCACAAACCCAATTTGCTTGAAAAATGCCTGCGGCTTCGGGGACTGCGCTTTGAAAGCAGGTTTTCCATCCGCGGGCAGATTCGCTCACTGCCTCGGCTTGCGCTAATGCTGGTAGGCATCTTTGCGGCGACCTCACTGCTTATGTTCGGGCTCATTACAAAAAGCTCGATGGACTATCTTGTAGGCGGCGAGGGCACGAAAGCAACGCTGAATTACAACTACGAATACGGGCTGCATGTCCCCCAAAATTCTGTACCTCCCGCAGGCGGTGAGGCGATTGCCGGACGAAAATTTGTGCCGGATCTTAATCCCGAGCAGCGCTTTGAAATTATCGGTGCTGTGCCAAACGGGCGGGTGGTTTCGCTCCGCGACAAAAGCAAAAAGCCGATTCCGCTTGACGACAAAAAAGTCGTCATCACAAAGACTATGGCGGCTAAATATCGGCTCAAGCCCGGCGATACCCTTCGCTTTGCCGACATTATTTCCGATCGGGAGCTGTCCATTATCATCACCGATATTGCCGATACCGGGCTTGGAGATTACATCTTTGTGTCGCTGGAGCATTTTGACAGGCTACTTGGTTGGGAAAGCGGCGCATACAACGCCATTATGTCAGACGCACCACTTGACATCCCACCCGAGCTTGTCTATAAACTAACCACTCCGGAAAGCCTAGCCGACAGCCTAGCCGACTATATGCTGCTGATGAATACCGTTTTATACGGCATCGCTGTTGTAGCGGCGGTGATTGCGATGATTATTCTCTACATCATCGCCGCGGTGAGCATTGACGAGCAAAAGGGCGGCATTGCACTGATGAAGGTGTTTGGCTACAAAAAGGGCGAGGTGGGCGCACTGCTCACAAATAGCTCCCGCTGGCTGGTTCTGATCGGTTATGCTATCGGCGTGCCGATTTCATACTACGCCATTGGTACAGCACTAACATTTATCTTCGGGCTGCTCAATCTGACCATAGAAGTCCGTCTGGACTGGTACTTTATTCTGCTGGGGCTGGTGCTGATTGTGGGTGCATTCGAGCTATCTAAAAAGCTGTGTATGCGCAAAATTGCCGCTGTTCCCATGAGTGAAGCGCTAAAAGCACAAAAGGAGTAGCGATATACCTAAAATCACGTTAAAAAGGGGGTAAAGTCTTATGAGTATCATCGAAATTAAAAACCTAACAAAATTCTACGGCAAGCAGCGCGGCATTGAGGATATCAGCTTTTCGGTTGAGGAGGGCGAAATCTTCGGCTTTATCGGCCCCAATGGTGCGGGCAAGTCCACCACCATCCGTACGCTGCTGGCATTATTCACGCCAACAAGCGGCAGTGCCAGCATCTTTGGCTATGACATTATCAAGGAAGCGAATGTCATTGCCCGAGATCTGGGATATGTTCCCAGTGAGGCGGCCTACTATGACAGCATGAGGGTGCGCGAACTGCTTGCCTATACAGCAGAGCTGTATAAAAAGGACTGCAAGCAGAAAACCGATGAGCTCTGCCGCCGCTTAAACCTTGATCAAAGCAGAAAAATTTCCGACCTATCCTTTGGCAACAAGAAAAAGGTGGGCATTGTGTCGGCACTGCTGCATTCACCAAAGCTCATCATCCTTGATGAGCCGACAGCTGGGCTTGATCCACTTGTACAACAGACCTTTTTTGAAATACTCACCGAGGAAAATGGGCGCGGCGCTACTATCTTCTTTTCGTCTCATATACTCTCCGAGGTACAGAGGTTTTGCAAGCGGGTGGGGATTTTGAAGGACGGGCGGCTCATCGGTGTGCAGTCCATTAAAGAACTGCGGGAAAACGGCTACAAAAAAGTTTCTGTGACGGCAAAGGGGGAAATCCCGGCGGACTTTTGGCAGGGCAACAACGTGGCGCAGCTTGTGCAAAGCGGCGATACCGCAAGCTTTATGTACAAAGGTGACGTTGATGCGCTGTTCAAAAGGATTGCCACGCTCGGCGTTGCTGATGCATTTGTGGAGGAGCCTACGTTAGAGGAGATCTTCTTGCACTACTACCAGTAGGAGGTTTGAGTATGGCGATTTTTAAGTACGAATGGCGGCAACTAAGGTCATACACCTTTTGGTGGACTGTAATCTGCGCTGCTTCCATATTTTTGATGCTGCCGGTTTATCTCGGTTTTCTTGCGCCCGACACACTGGATTTTAGCATGATGGCAAACAACCCAGTCTTTGATTTGCTTGGTGTAAACCCTGAGATTATGACCCAACCAATCGGCATATTCGGTTTCCTCACTTCGTTTTTTGCCATTGCGGCGGGGATCAACGGCATGTTCTTGGGATTTAAGACCTTTAGCAAAGAAACTATCGGACGCTCAGCAGAATTTCTCTACAGCAAGCCTTATAAGCGCGGAGGCATCTTTTGCGCAAAGGTCGGTGCTGCGGTGCTGTCGGCACTGATTACCGGATTTAGCTACTACGCCGCAGCAATGGCTTCGGGCTATCTGAACATCAAGGACGGCTTTGACTTGGGGCTCTTTTCGCTGATTGCGCTGTCCTTTTGGTGGGTTGAGCTGTTCTTTGTGCTGTTCGGTGCGTTGGTTGGGGCTGTATACCCCAAAATCAGAACAGCGCTTCTCTTTTCGAGTGGTGTGGTGTTTATCTTCTATGTCTTTTCGGCTTTTGCAGGCAAGGTAGGCGCCGATATCATTAAGTTCTTCACACCGTTTTCATGGTTTGGAGCGAGTGTTATTGTAACCGGTGGAGGCTATAACGTAGGATATGTAGCTACTATGGTTATACTGTATGCTATATTTGCCGTTGCCGGATTGAACCTATTCATTAAAAAAGACACAACACTAATTTCGTGAGGTGAGCATATGGGAACAATATTTAAGAAAGAACTTGCGCGCACCCGCAAGGGACTGCTGATCTGGAGCCTGATCATCGGGCTGACTGCCTATCTTGGGATTTTGGAGTATCCCGTACTCGCTCCCTACAGTGATATGCTCACCGACACGCTGTCATTGATTCCGAAGCTGGCACAGCTTGTGTTCGGCATACACAATGTGAATTTAGCCGATACGATGGGCTACTACATGGTCATGTATTACTGGTGCGGGCTGATTGTGTTTACTCACGCCATCTACACCGGTGCTTCGATCATTGCAAAGGAGCAGCGGGACAGAACCGCGGAGTTCCTGTTCACAAAGCCTGTCACCCGCCGTGAGATTGTATCGGCGAAAATTTGCGCCGGCCTTGTCAATATCTGTGTCGTGGGGGCTGTCGCGCTGGGCATGTCGCTCTTAGCACTGATCCCAATGACGGAGGGCGCATCCATTGCCGGGCAGGTGTTGCTCTCCGGTGTGGGAATGTTCTTAACCCAGTGTGTATTAATGGGACTGGGGCTGTTGTGCAGTGCTGTGGGCAAGACATACAAGTCCGGCGTGACGCTGGCAATGGTGGCGCTCGTCGCAAGCTACTGCCTTATGTTCTTCGTGCAGTATATTGGCATACCTAACTTTAACTTCCTCTCACCGCTGACCTTCTTTAGCGTATCGGAGGTTGTGACAAGCGGACTGAGCCTGTGGTATTTGCTGCTCTCGGCTGCGGTGATTTTTGGCTGCGTAACGCTGACTGGACGCCTCTATCAGCGTAAATCTATGGTTGTATAATAGGAGAAAATGTAATGAAGAAAATAGTAAGCCTGATACTGGCTGTGGCACTTTGCGTATCTCTTGCAGCTTGCAGGAGTAATAGTAACAGAGAGGATGACAATATGGATTATATCAGTTTGGCAACCGATTTTGCCGATATATTGCGAAATGGACAGTATGCGGACTGCGTGACGTTTTTTAATGATAAAATGAAGGAAGCGATGTCCGCCGAGCAATTAAAAGCGGCTTGGGATACAACCACCGCTATGGCAGGCAAATACAATTCTGTTGAAAGAATTGAGAGCGAGCAGAAGGATGGCACGGAATTCGTGCGGCTCTATCTTGCTTACTCGGTACAAGGCATTATCATGCAGCTGCCGTTTGATAAGGAGGGCAAAGTGATAGGCCTATGGTTTAATCACTACGAGTCCGAGCTTAGTGAGAGCAGTGATAAGCCGCTGCCCGATGGCCTTGTTGAACAGGATGTCACCGTGGGCGAGGGTGAACTGGCACTTTCCGGCAAGCTGACTGTGGCAGCAGGCAAACAAGCTGAATACGCCGTAGTGCTGGTGCATGGCTCAGGCCCGCAGGACATGGACGAAACTATCTCGGGCAACAAGCTCTTTCGGGATATTGCGTGGGGGCTTGCGGCACAGGACATTGATGTGCTCCGCTACGACAAGCGCTCTTATGCTCACCCCGAATGGTTTGCGAGACCGGAAAACAGGGCACTGACCGTGCGTGAGGAAACCATTGACGATGCGGTTGCCGCCGCAAAGCTGCTCGCTGGAATGGGATATGAGAAAATCTATCTTACCGGACATAGTCTTGGCGGTATGCTCTCCCCACGCATTTATTTTGACAGCGGCGAGCTGTTTTCCGGGGTGATTATCATGGCTGGCAGCACTCGGACACTGACCGACCTCTTAATTGACCAGAACAATGATGCGATGGCTGCCCTGCCACCCGAGCAAAAAAAGGCGGGCGAGGATACACTCAGTGCCGAAATTGCAAAGCTGGCCGCTCTCGATAGCCTTGCCGAGGAGCAGCTTGTGAGTGAAATGGTGTTTGGTATGCCGGGCTGGTATACCAAAGAGATGAACTCCTACGACACCGCCGCTCTCGCCGCAAAGATAAACAAGCCGGTTCTGGTTATGCAGGGTGCGGAGGATTTCCAAGTGTTTGCCGATAAGGATTTCCCGCTTTGGCAGCAGGCGTTAAAAGGCAATGAACAGGCAAGGTTTAAGCTGTATGAAGGGCTTACACACCTATTTACCGTGGCTCCGGACGTGCAGACAAGAACACTCCGCGATTATACCCCGGCAAAAGAGGTAGAGCCGCAGGTTATTACGGATATTGTGGAGTTTATTAAGGGTGGGGAATAGCTTTATTTAACGAGCATAATGAGCAACTTTATTCCAAACATTATAATATGTGGCATAGAACAAGTGGTATTATAAACGGTTCAAATCCATCCGTATTTACACATAATAAAGGGGCATAGGATGATAATATCCTATGCCCCAAATCTGTTATTAGCCAACCATTCATCCTGTCAATACTTATGCTTCAAACCTCATCTTATCTACCAGCTCCGTAAACTCATCCTCGCTTATCTCCACAGTCTTTCCGGACATCAATACAAGATTGTCACTCTCAAAACGCGGCACGATATGCAGGTGGAAATGTGCGACCTGTTGCCCGGCCACCTCGCCGTTATTTTGCACGAGATTGATACCGTCGCATTTCAATGTGTCCATCAGTATCTGGGACATTTTCTGTGCGGCGGCAAAGATCTTCATACCGACCTTTTGATCCAGGTCAAATATGGTGGTGTAATGCGTCTTTGGCATGATCAATGTGTGCCCCTTTGCCTTGGGAAAGCGATCGAGGATGATCAATATATCATCGTCCTCATAGAGCTTGAAAGAGGGCATGCTGCCAGCCGTTATCTCGCAAAATATGCAGTTGTTTTTCACAGCGACTTCATCCTTTCCACCAACTCCTTAAACAAATCCAGCGCCGTACGCACAGGCTGCGGGCTCGACATGTCCAGCCCGGCATTTTTGAGTACGTTGATCGGATAATCGCTGCTACCGCTTTTCAGGAAGCCGATGTATTTCTCAACGGCGGGTGCGCCTTGGGTACTTATGAGCTCCGCAAAGCTCATAGCAGCCGAAAAGCCCGTCGAATACTGGAATACATAATACGCGCTATAGAAATGAGGTATGCGTGACCATTCCATATCTATCTGGCTGTCCACGACCATGTCGGGGCCGTAGTATAGCTCGTTCAGTTCGCGATAGACCTTGCAGAGGCTTTCGCTGGTCAGCGGCTCGCCGTTTTCGACCATCCTGTGCGTTATCATCTCAAACTCGGCGAACATCGTCTGCCGGAATACCGTTGTGCGGAATTGATCGAGGAAATAATTAATAAGATATGCCTGCATATGCTTATCTGTGCACGTCTTGCGCATATGCTCCATCAATAATGCCTCATTGACCGTAGAGGCCACCTCTGCCAAGAATGTACTGTAGTCCCCATATATAAACGGTTGATTGGCATATGTGTAAAACGTATGCAGCGCGTGACCCATTTCATGCGCGAGTGTAAACATATCGTTGATCTTGTTATCGTAGTTTAGCAACACATACGGATGCGTGCCATATGAGCCCCATGCATACGCGCCGCTTTCCTTACCCTGGTTTTCGTATACGTCGATCCAGTGCCCGTTAAAGCCCTCTTCGAGATGTGTGAGATAGTCTTGACCCAAAACCGCGAGCGCGTCTGTGACCTGTTGCTTAGCCTCGGAGTAGGGGATGTCGGTGTCCACACTCGATACTATAGGCACATAGATGTCGTACATGTGCAACTCGTCTACCCCGAGCATCTGTTTGCGCAGGCGCACATATTCGTGCATCACAGGCAGGTATTCGTGTATCGTGTCGATCAGGTTTGTATAAACCTCCTCGGGTATCGCATTTGCAAACAGCGACTCGCCCATTGCCGAGGGATATTTGCGCACCTCCGAGTAGAAGCAGTCTTTCTTGACCGATGCGTTATAGGCAGCCGCAAGGGTGTTCTTATGATTGATAAAGGTCTCGTAATATTGCTCGAACACTTTTTTACGGAACTCCCGATCCGGATGCTCCATAAATGTGATGAAACGTCCGTGGCTGAGCTCGACCTCGTTGCCGGACGGATCCGTAACACTGCCAAATTTCATGTCAGCGTTATTGAGCATCGAGAAAATATTGTGCGCGGCCTGTGATATATCGTTAGACGCGGCGAGTACAGCCTCGATCTCAGGGCTCAGCACATGCTCGCGTCGTCTGAGTATGTTATCAAAGAAATGTGCATAGAGCTTGAGCTCGGGGACTGCGCTCATGAAATGCTCAAGCGTCTCGGCACTGAGCGTGAGTATAGCGGGCTCCAGAAACGAAAAAGCGGAGCCGAGCTTCGTGATGAGCGCGTCGGCCTTGTCAGCCAAGCCCTGATAAAAGGTGTTCGCATTGTCCTCGTGCATATGCATATGCGCGTAGACATATACACAGCCGGCCTTTTGCGACAGCGCGTCCTGTACCGAAAGGCACTTATGCAAGTTTTCGGCTGACTTGACTGCTATCTTTTCAAATACCGCGAAGTCCTTTATACCCGTCATCAGCTCGTCATAAGAGCGCTGCCAGTCGTCGTCCGTTGCGAATATATCCTGAAGCCTCCAGGTGAAAGCGGGGTTGGCTTCGCTACGCTTCGGTAATGCCTTTATCATGCCTGTCCTCCGATCTGAGATTTAAGACCGCTCAATCCTTCCTCGAAATTTACTCCGAAACGGATTTCGGTCTTGTCACGTGCAGTGCGCTTGATCGCGTCGACCGTAAAGTTCACGGCTACGGTCGCTGCCTTGTCTATTGAAAGCCCGTTCATCAATCCGGACAGCAGTGCGGAGCCGAATACATCCCCGGTACCGTGATAGTAGCCCTCGATGCGTGGGGCCATCGCATATGCGATCTTGCCTGTGGCGGCGTCGTATGAGGCCGCGCCGAGCTCCTTATCGTCAAAGCATACGCCGGTCAGTACGACCTGCTTGGGGCCCAACGCTGCCAGCGATGCAAGCAGCTGCTTTACATACGCCTCGGTATAGGGTCCTTCCTTGTATTCCTGGCCCAAAAGTAGCGTAGCCTCGGTCATATTCGGTACAACCACATCGGCCAGTTTAACAAGCTTTAGCATCTCTTGTGGAAAATTTTTATCAAAGTGCGCATACAGTGAACCATTGTCTGCCATAACCGGATCGACCAAGAACAGCGGGCGGTTGGGCTTTTTGCTATATAGGTCAAAGATATCGCAGATGATGTCTATCTGTTCGAACGAGCCCAGGTATCCTGTGTAAAAGCCGTCGAATTGTAAATCAAGGCTCTCCCAGTGCTTGATGATCGGTTTGATATCCTCGGTGAGGTCGCGGAATGTATATCCGGTAAAGCCACCCGTATGTGTCGAGAGCACCGCAGTGGGTATTACGGAGGCCTCTATGCCCGCAGCCGATATGATCGGCAGCGCGACGGTCAGTGAACATTTTCCAAAGCATGAGATATCATGTATTGCTGCTATGCGTTTCATTATGTCATTCCTCGCTTTCTGCGTATTTAACTGTGTTTGTTAATGTGCCTATTTTGTCTATCCATATCTCTATCTTGTCTCCGGCTGTGATCATGCCGACGCCCTCGGGTGTGCCCGTTGAGATGATATCTCCAGGAAACAACGTCATGACACCCGATACGAATGACAGCAGCTCATATGGCTTATGTATCATCTCGGAGGTATTCGAATGCTGCATCACATTACCGTTTAGTATCGACTTTAGCTCGAGCGTGTCCGGATCATCTATCGCTGTGACCACAGGGCCTATCGGGCAAAACGTGTCAAAGGATTTTGAGCGTGTCCACTGTCCGTCGATTGCTTGATAGTCACGCTCGGTCACGTCGTTTACGCATGTGTAACCGAGGATATACTCCTTTGCGCGTTCGACGGGGACATGTCTGCATGTCTTTGAGATCACAATACCGAGCTCACATTCAAATCCGAGGCTCGTGCTGCCCTTTGGGATCACGATGCTGTCGCCATGCCCGATCACAGTCGTGTTGGGCTTTATAAATATCACGGGCTCCTGCGGTATGCTCAAGCCGAATTCCGAGGCATGATCGATATAGTTTAGACCTATGCATATGATCTTTGACGGGAATGGGATCATGCGCCCGTCCGATGTGACCCAGAAGCTGTTGTTTTCCTTGCCCTGCAAGCTAATCATGTCTTAAACCTCCGTTCCATTGGGTGTACACCTGCGCATAGACTATATTCTCGTCGTTGTTGTTACGTATTATACATATCCATTCGTCTGAGGTTGCGTTTCCATATACCTCTACACGGACGGCTTCACCGCAGGTGCATTCCTTCTTATATATGATTTTTACCTTTGACACATGCAAAGCGGAAACCGCATCGTATGGGATGCAGTCGAGTGCCCATTCCAAATATCGCACATTGTTTATATGTGCGTTACAGTCGATGTCGCGGCGGCTCGCGGTAAATGCTCCATGCGTAACATATAAAAAATCGGGATTGTTATCCGGAGCGGCGATCTTGTAGTCCTTTTGGATTGCATAGTCGCCGGGCGCTCCGTACTGTGCCATCAGCTCGGGCGGGGCTTTAGCGGGCTCACGTTTTGCTAAATCGCAGAATATCCAGCCGCTGTTAGCTTTTACGATTTCTTTATGCACGGCATTCGTGATGCAAAACGAACGCTCGGCTACAAAGCCCTTCAGATAGGTAGGCCATGTGCGCACAGTCAGGCTGTCTTGAAACATCGGGTAATCGTAGATCTCTATCTGCCAGTTTGTGAGTAGGAAACCGCGGCTGTTCGCACGATACCAGGACATCGGATGCCCAGTGCTCTCTGTGTGCAAAATTGAACTCTCCTGCATGTACTCGACTAGCTTGGCGGTTTTTGCACGCAGACCCTCATCCACATCCGAGAAGCCCACGGTCACAGCAGTCTCGAAGCCTACAGGGAGTCGCTTTGTTGTGAGCAAATGGTCGACGCCCATGCCCAATACCTCGGACAGCCTCATGATCAGCGACAGAGGTATGCGGCGTTTGCCGAGCTCGTAGCATGCGTATGTGGGCTGTGGTATGCCTAGTAGATTGGCCAGCTGCGTCTGTGAATATCCGCGCTTTTCACGCGCTCTGATGATGTTGTCGTTAACAGTCATAACGCTTGAGCCATCCATAGATGGCGTTCTCCGATATCTCGTGACCCGAGTCAAACAATTCGACCTCGATGCGAGCCTTGCATCCGAAACGATCATAGATAGCCTTGATTTCATCTATGGCCGCGCGGGTATGTTCGATCGGGAAGATAGGGTCATCGGTGCCTGAGGAGATCAATAGCGGTATGGGTGTGGCCAATGCGATCAGCTCGGGCTCCTCCATATATGAGAGGATATCGGGTATAAAATTGTCGATGCAATGATGCATGGCCATCGAGCTGCCGAGGAATGTGTTCGTATATCCGGAGATAAACGCGCCTTTGATCCTCAGTCCATAATGTTCGGCCAGAGCTGCAGCAAATGACGCAACGAGGCCGCCGCCCGATATGCCCGCTAAAAATGGTTCGCTGCCGCTATCGTTAAGATACTTGATGATCTGCAACGTCTGAAGCACACGCACTCCCGCAGTCGTGAGCCCGTGCATCAACAGCCGTGTGGAATTAGCGTAGCATCCGGCCTGTTCCTTTTCCTTAAAGCCCTCCATAACGACTTTGCCAAATCCGAACAACTCGGGCACAAATACGCGGTAACCATGTTTCGCAAGCGAAATAGGCAACGTTTTTTGATAAAGAGACGAGCATGCAGGATCGACAACCTCCGTCGCACCGTCACCGTGCCCGTGGCAGTAGATCACGGCGGGGGTAGAGTTGAAAGGATCAACAGGTTCGAGACGATAGAGAGGCATGACGAGATGCGGTAAACTCGTGTGTTCGCCCAAGCGCTGTATGTAACCGTCCATCACCGTCTGCTCGCTCCAGTCAAAGGTCGGTGGTTGATGTTGTTCAAAGGCCTTTAGTCGATCGAGACCAAGACATCCTGCAAGATTTTTGCGTTTTTCCGCGAGCAGCGTAGGTATGCGGGATGCGTCGCAGTCAAGAAGGTTTTCCGCGGGCTTACAGTGCTCGTAAAGCCATGACTGGAACGCGTCGGTAGAAAATTTCATTATATCAGTCCTTTTTGTTTATCACTCTCTAAAATCCCACTAACGACCTTGTGTGCGATCAGCAGACCCGAGATTGCAGGGACATATGCGATACTGCCCGGGGGGCGAGTGTTCGAGGCGGGTGGTTCATCCGAAAAGACGACATCCAGGTTATAGATACCACGTTTTTTGAGCTCGCGCCGCATGACCTTTGCGAGCGGACAAACGGAGGTTTTTTTTATATCGGTGAGCTTAAGGCGCGTGGGGTCGAGCTTGTTGCCGGCCCCCATCGCGCTTATGATCGGGATGTTACGTTTCTTAGCCTCCGATATTATAGAGAGCTTGGCTGTAACGGTGTCCACCGCATCCACGACATAGTCGAAGTCCCACTCGAACATGCTTAAATCGTCAAGTACAAAAAGATGCTCGCAGACTACACGCGCATTGGGGTTTATTTCGGCTATGCGTTCCTCCATCAGATCGGTCTTGTACTTACCGACCGTGGAGCGTAGTGCGTGCAGCTGTCTGTTGATATTGCTCTCTGAAACGACATCGCGGTCTATCAGTAAGAACGAGCCGACGCCGCTGCGTGCAAGTGCCTCGACTGTGTACGAGCCCACACCGCCTACACCAAATACCGCGACCTTGGCGTGGGAGAGGCGTTTTAGCCCCTCCGCGCCAATCAATAGCTCTGTTCGTTCAAAATGTGAGTTAGAAAGAGAACTCATAACCCGTGATACCAAACTCCTTTATTAGTTCCTTGACGTTCTGCTGAAGCTTGTCGTTCAGCGGTACGCCTTTGTCTTTGTTATCCATGTAGTAGAGGTATTCTTTTTCACCGGCGGTATATATCCTGTCCTGTCCGGGCATCTTCTGTGCCGCACGCAGCTCACGCAGTATATCGCCCGTGGTCTTGCGGAATTCTTCCGGCTCCACAAACGCAGCTACATCGATAGCGATAAAGAAATGGCCGAGGTGGTACATACGCTTTTCGCCATTCGGGCCGATACCCGACAGAGCCTTTAAGAATGCGCCGCTCTGGAACGCCGCAGAAAATATCTCAACCACTGTCGCATAGCCGTAACCCTTGTAGCCCGCTGTGAGATCACCAAGACCGCCCAACGGTGTCAGCGCAAGATTACCATTATCCAGATCGCTGAGCATACCCTTTATCTCTGTCCTGTCCTTGCCGTCTCTGTCGATGACCCAGCCGGCCGGTATGTCCTTGTCCGCGCGGTCATAGACCTCTATCTTGCCTCTCTGTGATACCGATGTCGCACAGTCTAATACGAAATCGAACGCCTCGTCTGATGGTATGCCGAATGTCATCGGATTGGTGCCAAGCATGTTCTCGACGCCAAAGGTCGGCGCTATAGATGGGCGCGCGTTTGTGCCTGTGATGCCGATCATATTGCGCTGCGTAGCCATCGTCGCGTAATACCCCGCGATACCGTAATGCGTTGAGTTCCTGACTACACTCATGCCCATGCCATATTTAGCGGCCTTGTCCATAGCCATTTCCATAGCCTTTTTGCCTATGACATGCCCGAGCCCGTCATTTCCGTCTATGACGGTAGTTGTGGGGCCCTCGCGCACGATGTCGATCTTCGTGACGGGCCTTAGTGTACCGTTCTTGATACGGTCTATATATATGGGCTTAAAGCGTCCGACACCATGGGATTCGATGCCACGCTTGTCCGATTCGATCAGCACCTCCGCGACCGTCGCCGCATCCTCCGCCGGTACCCCGGCCTTGATGAACACGTCCTTCATAAATGCTTCCATCTTGTCAAATGATTCGTATACTATAGCCATTGTCTATCCCTCCATAAAAATGTGTAGTGCTATTTATGTTTAATATTTTGAATCTCATCAGTACTTAGTCCTGTTATCTCGGCGATGACCTCGATGGGTATTTCTTTTAATAACATGCTTTCGGCTGTCTTTCTGATACCTTCCTTTATGCCTTCCTTCATACCCTCTTCTCTGCCGAGAGTTAATATCCTCAGTTCCCTGTGTTCTCTATCAGCTTCAGCCTTTTCTATTGATATTAATTCCATTCGCATAATTTGATCCTGAGCTATCTTCTTTAACACAGTGCTTGCCATTGCCAACCCTTCTTCTTTGTTGATTAACGTGTTTATGTACTCGCGTTTACCTGGATCATCAACATATTTCAAAAACACTGCCCACTTCTCTATTTTTGTTAAATTTTGTTCAGGCTCAAGTGTCAGTCGCTCCAATTTGCTTAACTCAATGATTATTATACTGGTTTTGAAGCCACATGATGTATTTCGGGCTTTGCTTTGATATA
>CAZUNC010000033.1:0-16946 GCA_964621475.1 uncultured Defluviitaleaceae bacterium
AGATACTCACGGGTAGGGCCGGACGCTTTCGCAGCTTGCGTAAATTGGACGGGCTATCGGGCTTTCCGAAATGTGACGAGAGCGAATACGATATGTTTGACACGGGCCACGCATCGACATCGATATCGGTCGCGCTCGGTATGTGCGCGGCGCGTGATCTAAAGGACGAGCAGCATCATGTCGTCGCGGTCATTGGCGACGGCTCGATGACGGGTGGGCTCGCATACGAGGCTATAAACAACGCGGGGCGTTCGAATACAAACATCATTGTCGTATTAAACGATAACCAGATGTCCATATCCGAAAATGTCGGTGCATTGTCCCGGCACTTAAACGACCTGCGTACCAATCCCACATACATCGGAGCAAAGGCGAATATCAACAGCCTGTTAAACCGCATACCGATCGTGGGCAAAAAGATCAGCCGTTACGCGGGATCTACAAAGACCGGACTGAAGTATATGCTGCTGCCGGGCATAATGTTCGAGGAGCTCGGCTTTACATACATAGGCCCGATAGACGGTCACGATACACAAATGCTGATCGATGTGTTCGAGAAGGTCAAGCGATTTAAAGGGCCGATTTTATTACATGTAAATACCACAAAGGGTAAGGGCTACCATAACGCCGAAGCCGCGCCGTCAAATTTCCACGGTGTGGATTCATTTCATGTGCGAACCGGCGAACCTGTTTCGGTCAAGATATGGGACACATATTCAGATGTGTTCGGCAAGACCATGTGCAAGCTCGCCTCGCAGGATAAGCATATCGTAGCCGTCACAGCCGCGATGCCCGAGGGCGTTGGGCTGTCCGAGTTCGGTCGGCGATTTCCGGATCGCCTCTTTGATGTGGGTATAGCCGAGGGGCACGCGGTAACGTTTGCGTCGGGTCTGGCAAAGTCCGGCTTTGTGCCTGTCTTCAGCTGCTATTCGACGTTTTTGCAGCGCGCCTACGATCAGATACTCCATGACTGTTGCATACAAAAACTCCATGTCGTGTTTGCCGTGGACAGGGCGGGTGCCGTTGGCCCGGACGGCGAGACACATCAGGGCAATTTTGATATTGCCTTCCTCTCACATATTCCCAACATGACTATCCTATCCCCAAAGAACAAACAGGAGTTTATATCCATGCTCGAATATGCGATGGCGTTTGACGGACCGATCGCGATACGCTACCCGAAGGGTGTAGCCTCGCGCGCGTTCAAATACGTCAATGAGCCCATCTGCTACGGCAAGGCCGAGGTCTTGGTTGACGCACCCGACAGCGGCTTGAACCCAGATGTGCTGATCATTGCCGCCGGGGCAATGGCCGAGACCGCCGAAGCCTTGTATGTGCGCCTCACCGAGGAGGGTTATGGCGTGGGCATAATCAATCCGCGCTTCTTAAAACCTCTAGATACGGGGATATTCTCATATATGAGGCGATATAAATCCGTTTGTGTGATGGAGGATCACGGTCGTGTAGGCGGACTGATGTCCGCGATATTGAACACCGCTGCGGAGACGGGCGAAGCCGAGATCGACATGTCTGCTATCGTGCATGTGGCGTTCCCGGATCGTTTTATAGAGCATGGATCGAGGGATGAGTTGTTCGCGCGATATCAAATGGACGCAGACAGCGTTTATCAGCGCATCATCGGTACGCTGATAAATAAGGCGCGTGAAAACAAGCCTGATGGACAGTAAGCGCGCAGATCTGCTGCTCGCGGAGATGCAGCAATGCAGCCGCAGCTTTGCACAGCAGTTGATAAAGGACGGGCTCATGCTCTACAAGGGCAAGGTCGTCACAAAGGCAGGGGAAGCGATCACAGACATAGGGGCAGTACAAGTGTTGCCATACGAAAAGGCCTATGTAAGTAGGGGTGGCTATAAGCTAAAGGCTGCCGTCGATGCATTTGGGCTCGATCTGACCGGAAAGGTATGCATCGATGTGGGTGCGTCTACGGGTGGGTTTTCGGATTGCATGCTACAGCATGGCGCCGGGCTCGTCTACGCAATAGAAAACGGCACGGCACAGATACACGAAACGCTTAAAGCCCATCCGCGATTACACGTATATGAGCAGACCGATATCAGAAACGCGGATCTTGATGTGGCATTCGATTTCGGGGCCGTCGATGTGTCGTTTATATCACTAAAGATTGTGCTGCCGCATTTAAAGAGGCTATTAAAGCCCAATGCCGAGGCAGTGGCGCTGATAAAGCCGCAGTTCGAAGCCGGGCGTGAGGTCATGAGCAAGGCAGGCAAGCACGGTATCATAAAGGATCAACGTGTACATAAGGCTGTATGTGATGAGATTACGGTGTTTGCGACTGACCTCGGATTTGAGGCCGCCGGACTAATACCGTCACCGATAACGGGCGGCGACGGGAACACAGAGTTTCTAATTTTCCTTAGAGGATTGGGATGAAAGCCATTTGCCGGAACAAATAAAAACCGTGGGCCTGTTTCCAAACAGGGACAAGGACCCCGGACTTGAATATACAAACAGCATAAACGACCTGCTTATAAAAAAAGGTAAAACGGTACTTATGGCACCGGAGGATTTTTCATCACCGACAGCGCTTGCGGGTATGCATAGCTTCTTCTCCGGTTGCGATGCGGTTGTCGTGCTCGGCGGGGACGGCACGATGCTTAGGGCTTCGCATTACGCGGCGGAACACGATAAGCCGCTGATCGGTATCAATTTAGGCAATCTCGGTTACTTGACCGATGCGGAACGCAGTGACGGTCATGCATCCGTGGAGGCGATGCTAAACGGCGCGTTTAGGTTGGAGCGGCGCATGATGCTAAGAGTGGACGGCCACTTTCACGCGTTGAATGATGTCTGCATCACGCGAGGGCCGCTCACAAAGATGATTGGTATGGAGCTCTATGTAAATAATGAGTTCATGGATGTGGTGTACGCGGACGGTGTCGTGATCTCGACACCGACAGGCTCGACCGCATATAACCTGTCGGCGGGCGGACCGATACTAAAGCCCGACAGCGCGATGATTGCTATCACCGTGATATGTCCGCATTCGTTATACACGCGGCCATGGGTCATCGATGCGAACGACATCATCACAGTCAAGCTCGTGGATCTCACACCGGACCGCATAGACATATCCGCAGACGGTAACCGGATCGCGTTTACGTCCGGTGACGGCATACGCGTCGGTCGTTCGGAGCACTACACAACGATAATGAAAACGAAGAATACGAGCTTTTACGATGTCTTGCGTCAGAAGATGGTCATAAAAGCCAATACGTAAAAGGGACGGTTTCTATGAAGCTCAAACGGCATTATAAGATCATAGATTTGATAAAGTCACAGGCTGTCGAAACGCAAGAGGAATTAGCGGAGCTGTTGAATAAGTCGGGATTTCAGGTCACACAGGCTACGGTCTCGAGGGATATCAGGGAGCTAAAGCTGACTAAGATCACAGAGTCGGACGGCACACAGCGCTACGCGGTTTCGAACTCCGTCGACATCGAGATAACGATGAAGCGCAAGCGCGTGTTTCGTGACGGTGTGGTTTCGTTTGTCGTATCGGGTAATATTTTGGTAATTAAGACGCTCGAGGGTATGGCGATGGCTGTGGCTGCGTCTGTGGACGCAATGGGTTTTGGAGAGATCATCGGAACTATAGCCGGAGACGATGTTGTAATGTGCGTACTGCGCATGGAGGCAGACAGCGAGCTCCTGACCGAAAAGCTTGAAAGGATCATGAACGAGTAATGATAGATCAACTACACATTCACAATGTGGCACTGATATCGGATGTGACGATGCGTTTTGAAAAAGGGCTCTGTATCCTGACCGGCGAGACCGGCTCAGGCAAGTCCATTATAATCGAATCGATCGGTTTCGTGCTCGGCGAGCGTCCGTCAAAGGACTTTCTGAAGAGCGGCGAGACCTCCGGCTATGTGGAGGCTATGTTTATGCTCCGAAACGCCGAGATCGCAGCAGTCATCCGTTCACTCGGTGTGGATGTGGGGGATGATGATCTGCTGTTTCTATACAGGGGCATAAACGATACGGGTAAGACACAATGCAAGGCCAACGGCAAGCAGATACCTGTTTCGATGCTCAAGGAGATTTCCTCGTTACTGGTGGATCTCCACGGGCAGCATGAACACCAATCCCTGTTAAAGGTATCAAAGCATATTGAGCTGCTGGATCGGTTTACGAATATAGAGGCCGAGCGAAACGAGCTCGCTGAGGAAATAAAGGCACATAAGCTTATACTGCGCAGATTGAAACAGGTAAATGAGGATATATCGGGCGCGAATGCGCTGGAAACGCTGACCGCGGAGGCCGAGGAGATCAAGCATGCGAAGATCTCACGCGGCGAGGAGGATATGCTCGCCGAAAAGAGTAGGGTGTTAGGCTCGGCGGACAAGCTGCAGAAGCAGTCGAATGATGTGCTGATGCGCCTGAGTGATAACGAGGATACAAATATCATTGACCTACTGTCAAAGGCCGTGACCATAACCTCCGAAATCGCAAAGACCGACGGCAGTATGGAAGCGATTTACGATCGGTTAAAGGAAGCGTTTAATATTGTGACGGACACGGTGTCTGAGCTGAGGCGTTACGCGGACAGCCTAAATGCGGATGGTGAGGAACTCCAGCGCACCGAGGAACGGTTGGAGTTGCTGCACAGACTTAAACGCAGATATAACACAGACGCGGACGGGATATTGGCGCATTACGAGCGCCTTACAAAGCGCATAGCGGATTACGAGCAAGCTCAGACGCGGCTCAAGGCCCTACAAAAGGAAAAGCGCGAGAGCGCAGCACGTATGATGGCGATATCCTCTGCGATGACGAAGAAGCGTAGGGAACAGGCCGATGTTTTGCAGAGTCAGATCGAGGAAGTGCTAAAGGATCTGGGCATGAAGTCGGCGCAGTTTGAGATCAGCCTCAGGCAGACGCATACGGTCTCGGTAAACGGTAGCGACGAGGTGGAATTCATGATCTCCGCAAATGCGGGTGAACCGAAAAAACCACTTGCGAGCATAGCGAGCGGCGGCGAGATGTCACGCGTGATGCTCGCGTTGAAGGCCGTTACCGCGCATATGGATAATATAGAGACCTTTATCTTCGACGAGATCGACACGGGCGTGAGTGGCAGGACCGCTCAGCAGGTCGCCGAAAAGCTTATTATGATAGCACGCTCGAGGCAGATACTTTGTATCACGCATCTGCCGCAGATCGCCGCGATGGCCGATGCGCATTACCTAATCGAAAAGCTCACTGACGGCGAACGCACAGAAACGACGGTACGCAGACTGGACGAAAGCGAAATGACAGGGGAACTCTCACGACTGATAGGTGGCGCAAAGATCACCGATGCCACGACGGAGGCCGCCGAGGAGATGAAGCGGCTTGCCGCGGAGGTAAAGGATAGGAAGTAAAGGAATAATAAATTCAAATGAGATAAGGGTGGATATTATGACAGCGAAACAACGGATATTCGAATGCGGCATCGTGCCGGTCATTAAGCTGCAAAACGCACAGGACGGCATAAAGCTCTGTAAGGCTCTGTCTGCGGGCGGTATTGATGTGGCCGAGGTCACGTTCAGAACGGATGCGGCCGCGGACGCGATAGCAGCCATCTCGGAAAATCTGCCGGATGTATTTGTCGGTGCGGGTACCGTTACAAATCCCGCTCTCGCGGAAACAGCGATAAAGGCCGGCGCCAAATTTATCGTGAGCCCTGGCTTTAACCCACGCGTCGTCGAATACTGCCTTGAGCATGATGTTCCGATCTTTCCGGGTGTTGCTACACCCTCCGATATCGAGGCGGCTTTAAACTACGGCCTCACAACACTTAAGTTCTTCCCGGCTGAGGCCAATGGTGGCCTAAAGGCATTAAAGGCATTAGCTGCGCCTTACAGTGGCGTAATGTTTATGCCCACCGGTGGTATCGATCAAAACAATGTTTCGGATTATCTGGCGTTTGACCGCATCATCGCATGTGGCGGTACATGGATGGTAAAGGAGGAACTGGTCGCTGCCGGTCAGTTTGACAAGATCACGCAGTTGTCAAAGGAAGCTGTCAACATCATGCACGGCTTTACATTCGCACATATGGCGATAAACACCGATAGCAAGGATGCAGCCCTCGGTGTGACGAACCGCTTTGGGGAACTCTTGGGTGTAAAGACCTATGAGTCGACCGCATCGTCGTTCGCGACGGATCAGATCGAGGTTATGTTTGCGCAGGGCCCCGGTGAAAAGGGTCACATCGGCTTTACAACCAATAACGTCAAACGTGCGATGGCCTATTTCAAGAGGGTGGGGATCGAGATCAATACCGACAGCATCCGTGGTACACAGGATGCCCCGTCATTCTTCTACCTGAAGGAGCCGGTCGGAGGCTTTGCGGTACATGTGATGAAGAAATAATTCGAACAGGGAGGATTTTGCATAATGAACAATTCAACAAAACGAGTAGTATGCTTCGGAGAAATCATGCTCAGGCTTGCGCCGCAGGGTTATCTGAGGTTTGGGCAGACACAGGATATGGAGGCTACATTCGGTGGTGCGGAGGCCAATGTGAGCGTTTCGCTCGCAAACTTCGGTATCCCGGTATCATATGTTACAAAACTGCCGGAGAACCCGTTAGGACAAGCGGCGATAAACGAAATACGCAAATACGGCGTTGATACATCATATATCGCACGTGGTGGCGAGCGTATCGGTATCTTCTTCCTTGAGAAGGGTGCTTCACAGCGCGCATCAAAGGTCGTATATGACCGCAAGCATTCGGCTATATCGACCGCGCAGGCCGCTGATTTTGACTGGGAGACGATCCTTAAGGACGCGGGCTGGTTCCATTTCACAGGCATAACCCCAGCGATCTCGGACAGTGCCGCAGAGTTGAGCCTTGCCGCATGCCAAGCTGCAAAAAGGGCCGGTGCGACGATTAGCTGCGATTTGAATTTCCGTAAGAACCTCTGGAGCTCGCAAAAGGCCGGTGAGGTCATGGGTAAGCTCATGGAATACGTCGACGTATGCATCGCAAACGAAGAGGACGCAGAGGATGTGTTCGGCATAAAGGCAAAGGATACGGATGTCACGAGCGGAACGCTTAATCATGACGGATACAAGGATGTGGCTGCGCAGCTTCAACAGCGTTTCGGATTCAAGTCCGTTGCGATCACACTTAGGCAGAGCAAGAGCGCGAACGACAATACCTGGGGCGCGATGTTATATACAGGTACCGAGTGCGTGTTTTCGCGCAAATATGACATGCATATCGTGGATCGCGTAGGTGGCGGCGATTCCTTTGCGGGTGGTTTGATCTACTCAATGTTAAACGGCATGAGTGCACAGGACACGATCGAATTCGCAACCGCGGCCTCCTGCCTCAAGCACAGTATAGAAGGCGACTTCAATCTCGTGACCCTCGCTGAGGTCAAGGCGCTCTGTGGCGGAGATGCCTCGGGCCGGGTGAAGAGATAATGTTTACGTTTAATAACAAGACAAATCTGCTCGAACGCGCGGAACTGCAGTATCAGCTCCAGGATGTAAAGGAACCAAACCTGTACAGGAACCTGTTTTCGTATGACGAGATACCGAAGATAGCGTTTAATCACCGCATGGTGCCGATAGATATGCCCGACGAGATATGGCTGACGGATACGACCTTTCGCGACGGCCAGCAGAGCCGCGAACCGTATACGACCAAGCAGATCGTTGATGTCTACGACATGATGCACAGGCTTTCGGGTGAAAAGGGCATACTGAGGCAGTCTGAATTCTTTGTTTACACTAAGAAGGATCGTGATGCGGTATACAAATGCCTTGAAAAGGGCTATCAATTCCCGGAGGTCACGACATGGATACGCGCTGCCAAAAAGGACTTCGAACTCGTGAAATCCATTGGTATCAAGGAAACTGGTATTTTGGTCAGCTGCTCGGACTATCATATCTTCCTGAAGATGAAGATGACACGCCGACAGGCCATAGACCATTATCTGAGCGTCGTTAGGGAGTGTATAGAGCACGGTATACGTCCGCGTTGTCACTTTGAGGATATCACGCGCGCGGACTTCTATGGCTTTGTAGTGCCTTTTGTGGCTGAGCTCATGGCACTCGGTAGTGAAACTAACACGCCTGTCAAAATTCGTGCGTGCGACACGATGGGATATGGTGTTACGTTTCCGGGTAGTGTTATGCCGCGTTCGGTGCAGGGTATCATGTATGGATTGCATCATCATGCGGGTGTACCACACGAACTGATCGAATGGCATGGACACAACGATTTCTACCGCGCGGTCAGCAACGCGTCCTATGCGTGGCTGTACGGTGCGGCATCCGTAAACTGTTCGCTGTTCGGTATCGGGGAGCGAACGGGTAATACGCCGCTTGAGGCCATGATCATCGAATATGCGCAGCTGCGTGGTACGCTCGATGGCATGGACACGACGGTTATAAACGAACTGGCCGATTATTATGAGAATGAAATCGGATACCAGATACCGCCTATGACACCGTTTGTGGGCAGAAACTTTAATGTGACGCGTGCGGGCATACATGCGGACGGGTTACTTAAAAACGAGGAGATATACAATATCTTCGATACCGAGAAATTCCTGAACAGGCCGTGCCGGATCGCGGTTTCAAATACATCGGGGCTCGCGGGTATCGCGCATTGGTTTAATTCGTTTTATAACCTCACGGGCGAGCAGAGCTTGGACAAGCAGCATCAGATCATAAAGGCCATGAAGGAATGGGTCGACGATCAATATAACGAAGGCCGCGTAACGGTTATAACAGATCACGAGCTGGATACGCTGGCGCAGCAGTTAATCAACGAAGGTGGGATGTCATAATGGCTGTGAATGAGAAAGATAAGGTAGCAATAGACGCGGCGGTAGAGCGTTTTAAGGCATTGCTCGAGGGGCAGCTTACACGTGTCGAACGCATGAAGACGGAGACAGGATTTAAGGATTATGCGGCACTCGATAAGATCACGATAGGTGTAGTCGGCGGAGACGGGATAGGTCCGATGATAACGGCCTGTGCACAGAAGGCAATGGAGCATCTGCTCGCGCCGGAGATCAAAGCGGGCAAGGTGATAATAAAGACGATAGACGGGCTCACGATCGAGAACCGCGCGGCTCAAAACAAGGCGATACCGGAGGATGTGCTCGCGGAGCTAAAGACATGCGACGTGATATTAAAGGGTCCGACGACGACACCGCAGGCTGGTTCGCCGTGGCCGAATGTCGAGAGCGCAAATGTAGCTATGCGTAAGGAGCTCGACCTGTTTGCAAATGTAAGACCCGTAAAGGTGCCCGAGAAGGGGATCGACTGGGTATTCTTCCGCGAGAACACCGAGGGGGCGTACGCGGTAGGTAGCCAAGGTGTGCATGTAACAGACGACCTGTCGGTTGACTTTACGGTGACGACGACGCAGGGCACAGAGCGTATCGTACGTGCGGCATTTGATTACGCGCATAACGTCGTGGCAAAGACCGGTGGTAAGCCGAAGGTGACGGCGGTCACAAAGGCGAATGTCATCAAGGCGACGGACGGCAAGTTTTTAAATATCTGCAAGTCTATCGCAAAGGATTATCCGGGTGTGGCATTCGATGACTGGTATATTGATATCATGACTGCGAAGCTATTGGATGAGAAAAGGCGCACAGAGTTTTCTGTATTTGTGCTGCCAAACCTCTATGGTGATATACTAACAGACGAGGCAGCGGAGCTGCAGGGTGGCGTGGGTACCGCGGGCTCGGCCAATCTCGGCACGAAGTATGCGATGTTTGAGGCTATTCACGGCTCTGCGCCGCGTATGGTAGACGAGGGTAGGGCACAATATGCCGATCCGTCGAGCGTGATGCGTGCGGCGGTGATGTTGTTGTCGCATATCGGATTTACAGTGCAGTCCAAAAAGCTCGAGGATGCGCTCGATGCATGTTGCGTTTATGAAAAGAGGATACAGATTACAGGCCGCAGTGACGGCGCTACATCAGATGAATTCTTAAAATACGTACTCGAAAAAATTTAATAACAGACTACGGATGGAGGGCATGAAATGGCGGGTACATTCTGGGCATTAGCCCCTGCAATCATTGCCATTGTATTGGCTTTGGCTACAAAGGAAGTATATTCATCGCTCCTTATAGGTATCTTGGCCGGGGCGCTGCTGTTTACGGATTTTAACGTGCTCACGAGTATCACGACGACCTTTGACATCATGGGTTCAAAGGTCGGAGGCAACATCAACATCGTAATCTTTTTGGTTCTGTTGGGTGTTTTGGTTGCATTGGTTTCAGGCTCCGGGGCTTCGACGGCTTACGGTAACTGGGCCACCAAGTCCATCAAGTCCAAACGTGGCGCATTGTTGGCTACGACGGCACTCGGTGCATTGATCTTCGTCGACGACTATTTCAACTGTCTGACTGTCGGTACCGTCATGCGTCCCGTAACAGATAAGTACAAGATCACACGCACGAAGCTTGCATACATAATCGATGCTACAGCCGCTCCGGTGTGTATCATAGCGCCCGTATCGAGCTGGGCTGCTGCAGTGGGATCATCCTTACCCGAGGGTAGTAGCATTGACGGCTTCTCGTTGTTTATAAAGACTATACCGTTCAATTTCTACGCGCTATTAACGATTGGTATGATGCTGTTCTTGATTTTTGTAAACACAGACTTCTTTACGATGAAAGCCTATGAGCTCAAGAATAACGAGCCCGCAAATAAAGCCAATCCATCCGATGTTAAGCAACAAAAGACAAACGGCAAGGTACTTGACCTCGTGTTACCGATCGCAATGCTGATCGTGCTTTGTATCGCATCGATGTTATACACAGGTGGCGTTCTGGACGGCGCAAGCGTTGCCCAGGCGTTTGCCGATTGTGACGCGTCTCAGAGCCTCGTGCTTGGTTCATTTGTTACGTTGATATTTACAGCATTGCTATATCTGCCACGCAAGGTGGTCTCGTTTAAGGAATTTGCAGATTGCTTTGTGACTGGCTTTAAGTCCATGACACCGGCTATTTTGATCCTCTCGCTTGCGTGGACGCTTTCGGGCGTTTGCAGTGCGGATTATTTGGATGCGGGTGGCTTTGTGAGCTCGATCGTAGGCGGTTCCTCTACAGCTCAATCGTTGTTACCTGCCATATTCTTCGCTGTAGGCTTAGGTCTCGCTTTTGCGACCGGTACCTCTTGGGGTACGTTCGGTATATTGATACCGATTATCATCGCGGTATTTGGTGGTGTAGAATCAAATCTGTTAGTCATTTCTGTCGCGGCTGTGCTCGCCGGTGCTGTCTGTGGAGACCATATTTCACCGATCTCCGATACGACGATCCTTGCGTCTACAGGAGCGGATTGCAATCATATAGACCATGTGACTACACAGATACCATATGCGCTGCTTGTGGCCGCAGTGTGTTTTGTGTCTTATCTCGTTGCTGGACTTACGGGTAATGGCTGGATAGGCCTTATAGTGGGCTTAGTCGGATTGTTTGCGACACTTATGTTCATTAAGACATTACCGAAAAATGGCAGAACCTGACCGATTGTGATGTTGCCACACGAAAAATAGTGTGTTACAATGCGAATATTACCAAAACATACTATTTGTATCGGAGTGATGGCAATGAACACAGCAAACTACATAATTAATCTTGCCATGGTAGATGACAACAAGGAATTTTGTAGGCTTGTGGAGACAAAACTTGGCTCGAGGCCCGAATACAACTTTGTCGGCTATGCAAATGATGGCGAGAGCGGACTGAAGCTGCTATCAGGTGGAAATGTGGATGTCGCGCTCATTGATGTCGTATTGCCTAAACGTGACGGTATCTCCGTTCTGGAGGCGTTAAATGTGCCGAGCAGGCCCATATGCTTGATGCTGTCGGGCATAGGAGACGAACGTATAACAAAGCTCGCACTGCGCTCAGGAGCTGACTACTATATCATTAAGCCATGTGACATGCGGGTGCTCGATAAACGAATAAAGGAACTATATGAGCTCCGTCAGGCGGATATGGAGTCGCAGCAAGAGGGCGATAAAAGCGATGCTGAGCCGCTACCGTCATTACAACAATACGATGCAGAGGATTTTGTAAATGCGGTTATACGAAGTTTACCGATAAACAGCAAGCATAAGGGCTTTGCGTTTATACGCTCTGCTATCGAGATGGCTGTTGACGACAGGAGCTTATTGGACAGCATAACAAAATGCTTATATCCGGCTGTAGCGAAGCGGCATGGGACCACCTCAGCGCGCGTGGAACGTTGTATTCGACACGCATTGATCTTTGCATGGGAGCATGGTGCGCAAAAGGAATACATAAAGCTGCTGGGCTACGCACCACCCAATGAGGGTAGACCAACAAACAGCGCGTTTATCCATTCACTTGTGGATTTATGTAGGATCAAGGGCATATAAAATAAAGAGGCTGTTGCAGAAAGTAAAACCTCACCACGGATTTACACAGATTTATACGGATTCTCACAGATTAAACCATTAAAGAGGTTTATCTGTGGGAATCCGTTTTTATCCGTGCGAGTCCGTGGTAATGGTTCTATTTTGCAACAGCCTCTTTTATGTTCGTTTTGGTATCGTTACGGTAGCGGTTGTACCGATACCGGCTCTGCTTTCGATTAACAGGCTGCCGCCACATTGAGCTGCGAGCCTGTTTTTTACGTTCTTTATGCCTATATGTTCCCGGTCGTCGTTAGTAATGCTTTTTGTGTTAAAACCCGCACCGTTGTCGTTTACCGCTATGACATATGCAGACTGAGCCTCATATGCGCTGATCGTGACGGTCCCGCCGCCCTGGCGTTTCATGATGCCGTGATGTATTGCGTTTTCCACGAGGGGCTCTATCGTGAGCGTTGGCAGTAAAAAATCCTGTGCACGGATGTCGTATTCGATGCGTACCTCATCGCCATATCGCATGGTCTCTAAAAAGACATACTGCCTAATATGATCGAGCTCCTTCTCAAACGGGATCATTACGGTCTGTGAAATAGACTCGATATTGTTTCTTAGGTACTTAGCAAAGATTTTGGCTGACTGCTTGGCTGCTTGGGGATCCGTGTCACAGAGAGCGCTGATAGCCTCGAGGCTGTTGAACATAAAATGCGGGCCTATCTGTGAAAGTAGAACAGCGATCTTATTCTGGAGCAGTTCATTTTTAAATCGCGTAGCGTCTGCTTCCGCTAACATGCCCTTATGCATAGAGTGTACCATCTGTGCGATCAATACTATAATGAAGCTGATGAAGCCTATGACTAAATATGTGGACGGCGCTTGGAAGTTGAAAAAGAAGTTCAACATTTCTATGATTCCGCCTAAAGCCATGAAGCCTATGGCTATAGTGAAAGAAATGTTGGATTTGTTTTTAAGCACGATTGACTCATAGAGTAGACATAACATTATGGTAAAGCTAAATAATCCGGCATAACTAGAGAAGAAAAATTCGGTATCGTAGAAGTCAATAGATTTGGTGAGTAAGGTCAAGGGCAGCAAACAAATGCTGATTACAGAGAAGTAAAAAAAGCAATGCATAATCCGGCGTGTGACGTTACCGAAATAAGAAGCGATATAACGTGAAGACGTTGCGGGTATTAGCGCAACACAAACGATGACCAGAATATTATTAGTTATCGGCGAATGCGTATAAAACGACGCTATCTCAAGATATAACCATAGGTATAGCCCAAATGCGATTAGGCTTAGAGCCAGATAGACATATCGCGTCATATCGGCGGATTTTTTTAATTTCATGACTATCACGACGATGGATATCCCGATCCCAAACGATATAATGATAATGCCTATCAGCATGTTCAGAGCGTATTTCTCAGATAACATAGTGAACAATGCGGCCTCATAGCCTATGTAGATATTCTCTAAAAAGGCCTTGACATCTTTTTTTGCTGCAAATGGATAGATATGTCTCAGTCTGATTTCGAGGCTGTCCGTGGACTTGACGCCATGTGAGATAGAGGTTTTCCAAAGAAAACCCTCAGATTTAGATATGTATGCAAGATCCTCGTTATAGCCGGAACTAAACAAGCATTCGCCGTTTAGATAAACCTCGGCCCAGATATTGGCTATACAGAATATCATCTCCGTATTTTGCGGGATATCGTGGTCAAAGCGACCGTGGATATAAATGGTTTCGTTTGTAAAGTCTTTAAATAGGGTATCCGAGGTCAGCTCTTTGAGTTCTCCATTTTCGCCAATCTTGTATTGACCGATGATGCGTACACGCTCGAGCTCACCGCTCGGGTATACATTGCGGTTTTCAAGCTTGTACACAAAGCAAACTAAAAATATACCTACAGCTACAGCCGCGCAGGTTAGTATAGTGGTTCGACGCATGGTTTGTTCTTCCCTTCGGCTATTTATACGTTTTATTCATCATACTATAACTTATAAGCGTTATAAACGGCAATAAAATGATTTGTAATATTATACTCATGTCGAAAATGCATATAATTTATTTTCGCCCCAAAACAGTATTTGACAAATTGCCTGTCCGAATTTTCCTTATAATTTCGCTTAAATCCATGACCGAGGTTATCAATATGAATAAAGCCGCAACGAAAACAAATACCCTTAGCGATCTGCAGGGTCATATAAACATGAGTCGTGTCGGTTTTTCACGTTATGACGCGGTAAAATTCGGTATGGCATTAATGGGGTTCTTTCTGGGACGAGCTACACTGTTTAACCTGCTTACACCGTTATGTATAGCCTATCTGTCAGCAATGTTTGGCTCCGGTTATATATTCTATGTCTCGGCGTTCTGCGTATTAGTCGGCGTGCTCACAAAATTCGGTATCGGTTCGGTTTTTTTCTTACGGTACCTTGTGATCATTGCGGTGCTCTGTGGGCTCAATCTCTTCGTGTCCACATACGTCTCGAAGCATAAAAACGTGTATGTAAAAAGCCCGGCTCAGGGTTTGGCGGGGGCGTTTGCGTGTATAGCGGGTGGCTTGTCTGTCGCATATTTCGATAAGGTCAATAACCTATTGATGTTTGTGACCACACTTGAAGGGGCAATAACGTTTTGTCTCACGTTCGTGCTGAAACGCGGTGTGAATGCATTTACAAGCCCGAAGCGTAATGTTGTGCTCACGAATGAGGACATGATTAGCCTCGCCATACTATGCGGCGGGATCATCACGGGTGCGGCGGATATATTTTTAGGTGTCGTGTCGTTGCGGTTTACGTTATGCGTATATTTAATCTTATTGATGGCGTATAGAGCCGGTCCGTCGATAGGTGGGATAGCAGGTGTCCTGAGCGGCTTTTTGCTGTATATGGCCGGGTACGAGGATGTTTCGTTAGCGGTAATATTTGCGATATGCGGCCTCGCAGCAGGTACGATTAAAAAGGGTAAGCAATATGATAAGCCTTTGGCAATCGGAATATTTTTATTGGCCGCTACGTGCTCAGCTTATGTGGTAAATAAGGGGTTACTGAGGGTCGAGTTGTTGTATTCAATCGCGGTATCTGCCGCGCTGTTTATGATCACACCCGCGGGCTTCAATTTTCATATATCGAGCTTTGTGTTCCCCGCGTCGGACAATAACGAGGAATACATTCAACTGATAAAAACCGTTGTAAGTGATAAGCTGCTCGCATTTGCAAAGGCATTCGACAAGCTTTCGACAACCTTTGAGAGCCTAACGATGCCGAAGCAGGAACGCGTGAAGAACGATATCTCGATGCTGATCGATGAGATATCGGAGAACTGCTGCCATGATTGCATGAGGCGGGAGACCTGTTGGGACGATGAGTTCTTTAATACATATCGGATCATGTACGAGCTGTTGGACAAGGCTGAGAAGAATGGACAGTTAAATAACGATGATCTGCCGGCGGGCTTGGGATGCATAAACGCAAAGCATTTTATATTTATGCTATCGAAGCAATACGACAGATACAAGCTCAACATAAACTGGAACAACCGCATAGCCGAGAGTCGCGCGCTGATAAGCCAGCAGCTGATGGGTATCTCGGGCATCATGCGAAACCTCGCAACCGAGGTAAATGTGTCGATGCATTTCTCTGAGGAGTATGAGGAGCAATTGTTATCGGAGTTTATAAAGCAACATATGGAGGTGGAGAGGGTGATAGTACTCGAAAACAAATCGGGTCTGTACGAGGTGCTCGTGACCCATAGGGATAACTCAAATCCGAGGTTTTGGGACAAGCCCGTTCAGAATATATTATATGGTGTGCTCAAGCGCACGATGCAAAAGGATGAGACTGTCTTTCACCGAAACCTTTTTTGTACACGATATGTGGAGGAAAAGAAGCTGCGTGTGATCAGCGGTGTGGCAAACCAGAGCAAGGGACTACGAACCGAATGCGGAGACAGCTATTCGAGCATGGAACTAAAGAATGGTAAATGCCTACTGTGTCTGTCAGACGGCATGGGTACGGGTAGCCGTGCACGCAGGGAGAGTGCTGCGACGGTCGAGTTGTTGGAGGAATTTTTGGAATCGGGTTTTGAGAATGAGATAGCGGTAAAGATCATCAACTCGGTGCTCGTGCTAAAGAGCAATTCGGAGTCGTTTTCAACGCTCGACATCTGCTCGATCAATCTTTACACAGGGGATACGGAATTTATAAAGATAGGGGCCTCCTCGACATACCTGGTGCGTGATAACAGGGTATCTGTGATACGCTCGTCGTCACTGCCGATGGGCATGTTAAAGGATGTGGATCTGGAGGTTTCAAAGAAAAAGCTTGAGAGGGGGGACGCGGTAATCATGGCAACAGACGGGCTTATCGACAGCATACCGACATATTCGGAAAAAGAGGCGTGGATTGAGGATACGCTATTGAGCGCGAAGTACTCAAACCCGCAAGACATAGCGGATTACATACTATCGGAGGCCAAGAAAAAGGCCGATGGGATGATAAAGGATGACATAACGGTATTGGTTGCAAAGAT
>CAZUNC010000034.1:0-16838 GCA_964621475.1 uncultured Defluviitaleaceae bacterium
CACTCGAGTTCTCGCCGGATATCATCATCGACGACGGCGGCGATCTTGTAAACCTGCTGCACGGTGAGTGCATCGACAAGGCCAAGAACCTCATTGGTGGCTGCGAAGAAACCACTACGGGTATTCATCGCCTGCGTGTACGTGCAAAGGCCGGCAACCTGAACTTCCCGATGATGGCTGTAAACGACGCTAACTGCAAGCACTTGTTTGATAACCGCCACGGCACAGGCCAGTCCACATGGGATGCGATCATGTATACAACAAACCTGATGCTCTCGGGTAAGGTTGTTGTAATAGCCGGATACGGTTTCTGCTCGTCCGGTATCGCTATGCGTGCCAAAGGCCTCGGCGCGAGGGTTATCATCACAGAGATCAACCCGTACCGCGCACTCGAAGCCGCGATGGATGGCTATGAGGTTATGCATATGGACGAGGCGGCAAAGCTCGGCGACGTATTCGTAACCGCAACGGGCTGTAAGGACGTTATTGTCGACAGGCATTACAAGGTCATGAAGAACAATGTATTGATAGCCAACGCGGGACACTTCGATGTCGAGTTCAATAAGCCGATGCTCAAGGAAATGTCCGCAAAGATCGAAACGCGTAAGCCGTTTATCGACGGTTATTATCTAAAGGACGGTCGTGTGATCAATGTGCTTGCCGATGGTCGCCTCGTAAATATCGTGGCGGGTAACGGTCATCCGGCAGACATCATGGACCTGAGCTTTGCTATTCAGGCACTCGGCGCGTTATACATCAAGGAACACGGCAAGTCCCTTAAGCCCGATCTCTATGACATCCCCGAGGAGATCGATCACAAGGTGGCTATGATGAAGATAAAGGCAATGGGCATCGGTCTGGACGAGCTTACACCGGAACAGGACGCCTATATGAATCACGAATAAATGAATTTTCTGCCGATAAGCAAACAGGAACTTAATAACATGGGCGTAGACCGCCCAGATTTCGTAGTCGTGACGGGTGATGCTTATATAGATCATCCGTCTTTTGGTATAGCCGTGATCTCGCGACTACTACAGAGCCTCGGCTTCACCGTAGGCATCATCGCGCAGCCCGATTGGAAGGATATTAATAGCTTTCGCATCTTTGGGCAGCCATATTTTGGTTTTTTGGTCAGCGGCGGAAACATAGACTCGATGGTCGCGCATTACTCGGTCGCAAAGAAACCACGTGATAAGGATTATTATTCACCGGGCGGTAAGACGGGCAAACGTCCGGACAGGGCGTTGATTGTGTATTCTAACAAGATACGAGAGGCATATCCCGAAACCGCGATCATCCTCGGCGGCCTTGAGGCGAGCCTACGCCGCCTCTCGCATTACGACTATTGGGACAATGCCGTGAGGCGTTCGGTGCTTTTAGATGCGGCTGCGGACATTTTGGTCTATGGTATGGGCGAAAAACAAATCACCGAAATAGCGCGACGCTTACGCGACGGCGAAGCCGTCAGAAACCTCACCGATATACCAGGAACGGTCTACAAAACCCGCGAATTATCGGCTGTGAGCGGATTTCAAGATGCTATTAGGCTGCAGGATTTCACGGAGATCAAAAAACCCGATACCGCCTCGAAGCAACGCTTTGCGCAAAGCTTTATGACGCAGTACGATAACACCGATTACAAAAACGCCAAAACCCTTTACGAGGCTTACCCGCCCTTTTTCGTCGTGCAAAATCCACCCGCTGAACCCCTCTCGACTGCTGAGTTCGATAAGATCTACAACCTGCCGTATATGCGCACATTTCACCCTATGTATACGGACGGCGTACCAGCCATCGAGGAAATAGCGCTGAGTATCATCAGCAGTCGCGGTTGTTTCGGTTCGTGTAATTTCTGCGCCCTCACGTTCCACCAGGGACGCTATATCAGCGCACGCAGTCACAAATCGATTCTTTCGGAAGCTAAACGCATCACTGAGGATCCCTCGTTCAAGGGTTACATCCATGATGTTGGCGGCCCTACCGCGAATTTTCGGCTACCCTCATGCTCAAAGCAAGGCAAAGTCGGTATGTGCAAGCAAAAGCGATGCCTGTTTCCAAAGCCCTGCAAGGAATTGAACGTCAGTCACGAAGATTACTGTGATCTGCTCGAAAAGCTCTCGGCCCTGCCAAAGGTAAAGAAGGTTTTTATCCGCTCCGGTATTCGATTTGACTATCTAATGGCCGACAAGAGCTCCCGATTTTTTAACCGCCTTTTGAAGCACCATATCAGCGGACAGCTGAAGGTCGCACCCGAGCATGTAAACGACGCTGTTTTGCATTATATGGGTAAACCCACGAATGCCTCATACGAGGCCTTTTCAAAACGCTTCTCGGATGCGTGTGGAAGACTCGGCTTGCAGCAATATTTGGTGCCGTATTTCATGTCGTCCCACCCGGGCTGCACACTCGAGGCCGCCGTGGACATGGCCGTATATCTGCACAAAAAGCGCATATCCCCGCAGCAGGTGCAAGACTTTTACCCGACACCCGGCACACTCTCCACATGCATGTATTACACGGAAACAGATCCGCGTACGGGCAACCCCGTCTATGTCGCCAAATCCCCGCACGAAAAGGCCATGCAACGCGCGTTGATGCAGTTCCGTCTGCCACAGAACCGCAAACTGGTCCGGGAAGCGCTTTCGATCACGGGAAGAAGCGATCTGCCGGGTTTCGGGGACAGTGGAAGAACAAGAGACAGAGATAAAGGTAAAGGTAGAGGTAAAGATAGAGGTAAGCCTAAAAAGCGGGGAGGCCGATAACATGCCCAACACTCATGACAAAGGATATCGGCGCATACTGACAAAGAAGAAGAAGCACTTTATCTCTTTACTGCATTCGTTTATCAAAGAGCCGTGAGTGCAAGGTATCACAGAGGACGATGTCGAGTTGATCGACAAGAGATTTGTAACAAAGGACTTCCGCGACAAGGAAGCCGGCCAATAACACAAACCGAAAGGACATTGTATATGCGATATATTTCCACACGCGGCGGTTCAGCCGTCACCGCCTCCGAGGCGATACTCAGGGGCATTGCACCGGACGGCGGCCTTTATGTGCCCGAGACCTTCCCTAATGTTACGCGCGAGACGCTGTCCTCGCTATGTAAGGCATCCGACTACAGGCAACTCGCTTTTGAGATCCTCCGCTTATATCTGACGGACTTTACCGATGCAGAGCTTAGCGAATGCGTCGAACGCGCCTACGATGACAAGTTTGACAACGATATCATAGCACCCGTGTCTGAGTGTGGTGGCTTCTATTTCCTTGAGTTGTATCATGGACCCACACTCGCGTTTAAGGACATGGCCTTGTCTATTCTGCCACATTTCATGAATGTAGCTGCAAAACATATCGGCAAGGATACAAAGACCTTGATACTCACGGCTACAAGCGGTGATACGGGTAAGGCTGCACTCGCGGGATTTGCCGATGTAGCGGACACGGCTGTGATGGTGTTCTATCCGCAGGACGGCGTATCGGAGATTCAAAAGCTCCAGATGATCACCCAAGAGGGCTTAAATACATGCGTCGTGGGTATTGACGGCAACTTTGACCATGCACAAACCGGTGTCAAAGTCCTGTTTGCCGATGAGGATCTGCGCAATGAGCTTGCCGCCCTCGGATATACATTATCTTCGGCCAATTCCATCAACATCGGGCGACTGTTACCCCAGATCATTTACTATTTCCATGCCTATGCGCAGATGGTCGCTAACTTCGGCTTAACCTGCGGTGAAACCGTGGATTTTTGTGTTCCGACGGGTAACTTCGGCAACATCTTAGCCGGATATTACGCAAAACGCATGGGCTTACCGATTGGGAACCTCATCTGTGCGTCCAATGACAACAAGGTGCTCTATGACTTCTTCTCTACCGGCGTATATGATAAAAACCGCCCGTTCTATACGACGATTTCTCCGTCGATGGATATCCTGATATCATCGAATCTCGAGCGCTTACTCTATCACCTGAGTGATGCGTCGCAGGTATCCACCCTTATGAAAAACCTCGAGCATTCGGGCTCTTATGACTTTTTGCAAAAGGCCGAGGGTTTCTTAGCCGGATACGCGTCTGAAGCTGCGTGCTTAGATGCTATCAGAATCACGCACAACGAGGGCATGACAATAGACCCACATACGGCTGTAGCGCTGTCGGTCGCGCGTTCTCTGTCGGATACACAGCCAAACACCGGTAATACCCAGAAGACGATCATCCTTTCCACCGCGAGCCCGTATAAGTTTGCCGCAGATGTTTTGAAAGGGATCGGTCAAGTAGATATCGGTGATGCATCACCGATATCCGCATTATCCGAGGCAACACATACAGATATCCCGGAACGCATCAAGGATTTACACAAAAAACCCGTACTGCACAAGCGCACCTGCGCCCCCGAGGGCATGAAGCAGGCTGTTTTAGACTTCGTCAAGTTATGACAGACAACGTCTTAAATCTGTTTGACCGTACGACTGCGGAATGGTTCACAAGCGCTTTGGGTTCTCCTACACCTGTACAGGTCGAGGCTTGGCCACGCATCTCGGAGGGTTTTCATACCCTCGTTAGCGCACCAACGGGCACAGGTAAAACCCTCACGGCGTTTTTAGTTTTTATTGATCGCCTGAAGGCCTTATCACGCGCGCGCGCGCTTAAAAACGAGCTGCACCTTATATATATATCACCTCTAAAATCCCTCGCGGGCGACATTCGTGCAAACCTGCGCAGCCCGCTCGATGGGATTTATAAGCAGGAGGAAATGCTCGGTGTCGCGCCAAAGAACGCGCCGTTCGACATTAACATCGCGATACGTACAGGCGACACCCCCGCCGCCGATCGCAAGAAGATGATCTCCACCCCGCCGCATATCCTGATCACCACCCCTGAGTCTTTATACCTATTGCTTACCAGCGCTTCGGGTCAAAGGATGCTATCTACCGCCAAGGCGATCGTCATAGACGAGTTGCACGCGATGATAGATACAAAGCGCGGGGCACATTTGATGCTCTCGATCGCACGCCTGGACAAGCTATGCCCAAAGCCCTTGCAGCGTATAGGGCTTTCCGCGACTATCGAACCGTTAGAAACCGCAGCGATGTACCTTTCGCCGGATCCCGTTGCGATAGTCGCGCCTAAGATGCACAAGGATATCGATTTGAGGGTGCTCTCACCACGAACCGAAAGCGGTTTTTTAGAGGGCGCTATCTGGCCCGCATTATCAAGGATCGTTTTCGAGAAATGTAACGAAGCCAACAGTGTCATCGCTTTTGTGGACGGTCGCCGGTATGCCGAGAAGCTTGCGTTTCATTTGAACGAAATGGGCGGTGACGGTTTTGCACGTACACATCACGGTAGCATGTCAAAAGAACACCGCCTACAGGTCGAGCAGGCCCTACGCGACGGTGAGCTCAAGCTGCTCTGTGCGACCTCATCAATGGAGCTCGGTATAGACGTCGGTGATGTAGATCTCGTGTTGCAGATCGGTTGTCCGATGACCATTGCGGGTGCGAAGCAGCGTCTTGGACGTTCGGGCCACAATCCCGGACGCGTAAGCGTAATGTATATGTTCCCACGCACCTCGTCGGACGGGTTATATTGCGGGATCACGGGCCGGATTCTACTGGACGGCGGCATCGAACACACAAAGCCCCCAAAGCTCTGCCTCGACGTACTCGCTCAGCACTTGGTGTCGATGGCTTTAGGAGACGGTTACAGCGTCACTGAGGTTATGCCTATCCTAAGCCGCGCGTATCCGTTTATGTTTGTGACCGAGGAGGATGTGAAATCCGTATTGCGTATGCTCGCCGGTGACTATGAACACGACCGCGACATCCCCGTGCGCCCACGTATCCTTTATGACCGTATAAACGAGCGCGTGGCCGGTGACACATACAGCCGTATGCTTGCCGTCTCGAGCGGCGGCACGATACCGGATACCGGACAGTTCGCAGTACGCCTTGAAAACGGCACAAAGCTCGGCGAACTCGACGAGGAATTCGTATTTGAAACCCGCGAAGGATACAAGTTTTTGCTCGGCTCATTTGCGTGGAAGATCGTCTCGATCCGAAAGGACGAGGTCATCGTAACCCAAACCAATGCGGCAGGCGCATTACCACCATTTTGGAAAGCCGCAAAGGGTGGTCGCCCACTCGAAACCGGGTTGCAGTTTGGTCGCGCAATGCGTGAGATATACGACGCTATGATCTCCGATGATCTCGAGCAAACCCTCGAACGTTATTGTCTTGATGAGACCTCCGTGAACCTCGCGAAGGGCTTTCTGGAATCCCAGATACGCGCCACGGGTTTATTACCCGATGACCGCACGATCGTCGTCGAGCATTTCAACGACGAGGGCGGTGATAACCAAGTCATGGTCCACTCGATGTTCGGGCGTAAGGTCAACGCACCACTCGCTTTACTCGCCTCCCACACCGTGAAGCAACTGACCCAGATGGATGTGAACGTCTACGATGCCGAGGAGGGCTTTCTGCTGTTCCCGTTCGGCGTTTCACCGATACCGCAGGGTATATTGAAGGCCATCAACCCCGAAACGGCACGTTCGATACTCGAGGCATTGCTGCCCGCCACACAACTGTTCAACATGGCGTTCCGTTACAATTCCGGTCGCGCATTGATGATGGGTGTACGCAAAGCCAAGCGTGTCCCGCTTTGGTTACAACGCCTACGTGCCGCCGAGATGCTCGATAATGTCGTACGCATCAAGGATCATCCGCTGATGGTAGAGACACGCCGCGAATGCATAGAAGACTATTGGGATCTGCATGGCCTTGAGTATGTGCTGAACGGTATACAAACCGGGGCCATACAGATACGCGAGGTATTCACCGAATCCCCTTCTCCTATGTCATTACCGTTTACCTATCAGGCCGAATCCGACTTGTTGTATACCTACTTTCCAACCACCTCAAAAATACAAGCCTCAACACAAATCGGCGTCGAGGAGCTCGAAGGTCGAACCGACCTACTCACACCGGATCCGGAACAGATCCTAAAGGTCTCGGAACGTTTGCGTAGTCCGCAGGATCCGGACGCTTTACACACACTGCTGATGATCGAGGGCGATCTGTGCGGCGAACCGGAGCTTTCGGAGCTCGAGGACGAACGCAGAACCGATGGCGGGTCTGTGATCGATTGGCTGACTACGCTCGCAGGGCAAAACAGAGCGTTGTATGTCGAGCCCGGTTTATGGATAGCGGCGGAGCAAGCAGAGGAGTACAAGACCGCTTTAGAGAGCACACCGGCGGACCAAGCCACATGCTTCGAGACCAGAAAGCGTATCGTGCGTAGGGTGCTGCGCTATCGCGGTGCGCAGACTATCGAAACCATATCCGCTCGATATATTTGGCCTTTGGAGGCGGCGAAAGCCATCCTCGACGCGCTCTGTGCGGATAAATCGAGTGTGTTCGTACCGGATGCCCCAGGCATCTATTATCATGCAGAGCTTTACGAACGTGCGCGTCGCGAGACCGTAAAAAGCCGCCGCGCAATGATAAAGACACAGCCCCCCGAGCGTTATGCAGCTCTTTTTGCTGCCAGGTCTCAGGTGTCCGCACCAGCCGCCGAGCAGCTTGTAGTAGCCCTGACTGCGCTGTGTAATCAGGAGTATCAGGCTGATGTATGGGAAGACGTCATTTTACCCGCGCGCGTCAGCGGTTACCGTCCCGCTATGCTTGACACACTACTGACAGAGGGCCATGTGTTCTGGAGGCTCTCGGGTAACGACCTAAGTTTCTGTCTATATGAGGACATCGACTGGGATGCTGATGTCCCTTATCCATGGGGAGATGAAACAGGTGACACGGGCAGCGCAGAGGTCTCCGATGAAATCACCTCAGATGAAAAGGCTATATACGACGCGTTATTAAAGCGCGGTGCAAGCTTCATGCATATGCTCACGGCTCTTTTACAGGGGGATGTTTTGGTCTGTGCGTTCATGTCATTAGCTGAGCGCGGGCTTGTTCACGCGGATAGCTTTGCTCCTATTCGCAGCCGCGAGGAGCTCAGCGGCAAACCGTCCGAAGCTCCACTTGACACGCGTTCGCTCTCAAAACAAGCTCTGAAGGGTCGCGTCGGTATACGCGTTAAAGCTTTAACCACCGGACGTTGGGAGCTCACACGCCCATTAAAGAACCTATCCGCGGAGGAACGTATAGAGCGAGCGTTTGAGCGCAGTGTCATCCTATGTAAGGAAACCATTTTGTTCATCCCATGGGCCGAGGCCTTACAGACATTACGCGTATGGGAATACACAGGCCGCGTACGCCGCGGTTATTTCGTCGAAGGGCTCTCGGGCGCGCAATTTATCCGCGACACGGATTTTAACACGGTCATGCAAACGCTCGAGCATCCGGTTGATGATATCATATGGTTACCCGCAATCGACCCCAATCAACCCTGGGGCAGGAAGCTCGCACACATACCCGGCAGAGACTTTATTTGCGTTGCAGGCACCTATGTCGCTCTAAAATCCGGAATGCCTATCGCGGTGTTTGAACGCAAGGGACAGACATTACGGGTATTTGAAACAATAGCGGATGATGATACTTCGTTGACAGAAGCCTTGAAGCTGTTTGCGACAGGTTACGCACAGCGTAGGTTCTATAGTGCGCAAAAGCGTCTGACCGTAAAGCAGTATCCGGAGCACGTAAAAAAAGCCCTGCGTGACGCGGGCTTTGAGTCTCAGATGAATGATTTTGTGTTGTATCAGGGGTATAAATAAGGCTTTTATCCTTACTCATTTCGACCCTGTCTCGAATAATGTTAAGACAGGGTCTTCGCCCACTGACTGATTTGCTCCGCGATTTCCGACTGTGCTTTCTTTGAATTTATACTCAGTACAGAGATGATCTGAGCGTTCGGTTGCAGCTGCTTGACATCAGCCTCAGTTTTATCTGCGCTACCGGACATCGAGGTGGTCAAAAGCGCAAGCTTCTTGCCCGAGAAGTCGTTTTCGGTCAGGAACGTGCGCACCGGTGCGGCGATATGTCCCGCCCAAATAGGGGTAGCCACGATGATCAGCTCCGCGCCCTTCTTGACCTTGTAAGGCTGCAGCTCGGGCGTTTTCTTAAACATAGCATCTTTACCGCAGACAAACATCTTCCTAAATCCTTTTGCCGGATACGGCTTTTGAATCTTGAGCTCCGTAACTAAACCCGACGCGTACTTAGCGGCTTGCTCGGCTGCAAATTTTGTGTTGCCGTCCAGCGAATAATAAACGATACCCGTGATCATAACATCGTCCCTTCCTTTATCCATTCTCAACCAAATTCCTTACCCACACATTACTCTTTACCCTCTTCAGCGCGAACAGGCACTTCGAGATCTCCTCAGACTGCGAGAGCAGTACTACCCAATATATCGGCAGATGCAGTAGCGCGCCCCCGATAAAGCTCAGTGGTATGCCTACGAGCCACACGGTAGCGAGATCCAACGTTAGGCAAAACACAGTGTCCCCGCCGCTTCGGAGGATGCCCACGATCGTCGTATAGTTCAATGTCTTTATAATCATCGACACCGAGATCACGATCATTATCTTAAACGTGCTGTCCTTAACGTCCTGGGTGACATTAAACAGGCTTATCAAAAATGGCGATGCACTTATTAGCATCGCGCACATAACTGTTGAAAACACCAGCACATACTTAATCGACAGCCGCGCGAAATACACGGCTTTTTCTTTTTCACCGGCACCAAGGGTATTAGCGATGATGATGCCGCAGCCCGTCCCGACCGAAAAGCCCACGACACTGAACAGGTTCTGTATCGTACCCGCGATCTGGACCGCGCCCTGGCCCTCTGTTCCGGTGAATTTGTATGCGACCTGATACAGCGTTGTGCCGACAGCCCATGTAGTCTCATTTAATATTACGGGTAATGCGATAGCATAGAAACGCTTTGCAAACGCCCAATCCGCAGTCATATATGCTTTAAAATGCGGAGCGAGTATCGGCGAACGTATGACCCTAACCAAAACGATCTGCAACACGAGCTCCACAATACGGGATATCAGCGTTGCATAGGCCGCACCCGCGACACTCATATTCAACTTGAATATAAACACATAATTCAATGTGACATTACACAGCAACGCAATGATCGTAGTGACCATCGGCAACCGCGTCTGGCCTGTGGATTTCAAAGCGACGTTCGTACAAACGACGATCGCTGTGATCACATAACTAAAACAAATTACACGCAAGTACGACGAACCGAGTTCGATGACCTTTTGATCGTTGTTTGAGTACAGCTTCATCACAAACTCCGGAAAGATGAACGCAGCTATTGCGAACACAAACGCAACAACAACACCTGATGCGTAATTTATACCCATCGTCTTATGTATGCTCGGTATGTCCTGTTTACCCCAGTACTGGCTCATGAATATCTGCGAACCACTAGTCACACCAAATATCATTAGCATGAAGATAAAAAATACCTGATTGGCAAGTCCGACCGATGTCACCTCGTGCAAGCCGAGCCTGCCGATCATAAAGGTGTCAACCATGTTGACCAAGGCACCGACGAGCTCCTGGCATATCATCGGCAAGGTTAGAAATAATAAGCGTTTCTGGAAAAATTGTTTGTCTGTTTTCATGTAGGCTCCCGTTGACAAATAATGCTGACATTTTTTTTGAAAGATTCGAAATATGCTGTTATAATACCATGGCACGGAGAAAAACACAAAATGAAACGTAGGAGGCCAAGTATATGAGATTGCTGACAAGATCGGATTTTGACGGATTAGCTTGCGGAACAATCATGAAGGAAGCAGGAATCATAGACAGCTGGAAGTTTATACACCCGAAGGATATTCAAGACGGCCTGATTGAGGTAACCGATAACGACATACTCGCAAACGTACCTTATGTAGAGGGCTGCAACATGTGGTTTGATCACCATGTGAGTGAAACGGAACGCCTCGGCGCGATCAATTTCAAGGGTGAAAGCCGTCTCGCACCATCTGCCGCACGTATCGTATACGAGTACTTCGGCGGCGACGAAAAGTTCCCACAGTTTAAGGATATGATTCACTGCGTTGACATGGTTGATTCGGGTGATCTGAGCGTTGATGACATCATGAACCCACAGGGTTGGATACTGTTGGGCTTTATCATGGATCCACGCACAGGCCTCGGACGCTTCCGCAATTTCCGTATCTCGAACTACGACCTGATGGCTCAGCTCATGGATCAGTGCCGTACGATGTCTATCGAAGAGATCCTCGCGACACCGGACGTTCAAGAGCGCGTAGAGACCTACAGGATCCAAGATGAGCTGTTTAAGGAAATGGTCTCAAAGTACACGCATACCGAAGGCAATGTCATCGTAACAGACCTGAGAGGCGTGACGACGATATATTCGGGAAACCGCTTTATGGTGTATTCGATGTTCCCTGCTCAGAATATCTCGTTATGGATCGTTGACGGTCGCGCAAGGCTCAACTGTTCGATCGCAGTCGGCTACAGTATCATCAACCGCACCGCAAAGGTCAATGTCGGCAGTCTGTTACTCAAATACGGCGGCGGCGGTCATGAAAAGGTCGGAACCTGTCAAGTACCCTACGACGACGCAGACAGATGCATAAAGGAAATTGTTAATGCCTGCAAGATATAAGGACGCGACGGACATTAAGCGAGCCGTCAACGAACAGAATATACAATTTATCCGACTGCAATTTACGGACATCTTTGGTACGCTCAAAAATATTGCCATCACAGCCGACGAACTGGACAAAGCTCTGAGCGGTAACATGATGTTTGACGGTTCATCTATAGAAGGGTTTGTGCGCATAGAAGAATCCGATATGTACCTATACCCGGATCCGTCTACGTTTACTGTCTTACCTTGGTTTACCGACTATAAGATAGCAAGGCTCATCTGTGACATATACAAGCCCATGGAAGGCTCCGAGCCTATCGCGTTTGCGGGTGATCCAAGGCGTGTGTTAAAGAACGCGCTCGATGAGGCCGCCGAGATGGGTTATGAATTCTTCGTGGGTCCCGAATGCGAATTCTTCCTGTTCCAGACAGACGAAAATGGCGCACCGACCACAAACACCCATGATCAGGCCTCATATTTCGATCTAGCACCCATCGACAACGGCGAGGTTGCGCGTATCGATATGGTCAAGACATTGATGGACATGGGCTTTCAGATTGAGGCCGCACATCATGAAAACGCACCCGGCCAGCATGAGATCGACTTTAAATATTCGGATGCATTAAATGCGGTTGATAACATCATGACCTTCAAGCTCGTCGTTAAGGTCATCGCAAAGAAATTTGGCCTCCACGCTACATTTATGCCCAAACCGCTCGATGACGAATGCGGCTCCGGTATGCATTGCAACATGTCGCTGTTTCGCAACGGCAAGAATGCGTTCTACGATCCGAACGGACAGAACGGCCTGTCGGAGGACGCTTATTTCTTCATGGGTGGCTTACTCAAGCATGCTAAGGCTATGACCGCGATCACCAATCCCTCAATCAATTCGTACAAGCGTTTGGTGCCCGGTTACGAAGCGCCCGTATACATAACCTGGTCGACCGCAAACAGAAGCCCGTTGATCCGTGTGCCCGTTGCGCGCGGTAACAGCACACGCCTTGAGCTGCGCCATCCGGACCCGTCCTGCAACCCGTATCTCGCGCTGGCTGTTATGCTGCGCTGCGGTCTCGACGGCATAAAAAAAAGGATCAAACCTCCCGCACCCGTCGATAGAAACATCTATCACCTGACGGATCAGGAAATGACCCAAATAGGCATTGACAAACTCCCTGCGGACCTGAATGCCGCGCTGGAGGCGTTACAATCGGACGAGTTAATCCTTTCGGCACTCGGCGACCATGTCGTAGAACACTACATCAAGGCAAAACGCATCGAGTGGATGGAATACATCCGTAAGGTACATCCTTGGGAGGTAAAGCGGTACATGTAACGCAAGGAAGTCTTATTCCTTACAATCCCCGCACACACCGTAGAGCATCAGGCTATAGCCTGTCACGGTGTGTTTTTTTTCGTGCATCGGAACCACATTTGTAAATCCTTCTATATCCAGATCCATTTCAACATCAATCACGCGCCCACATTTCGAGCAGAGCATGTGCTCGTGCCTGTCCATGCGTGCGTCGAAACGGTCACTCTCGTTTGGTACGCTGATACGGCGTATCTTTTGTTCCTCGGCAAATCTGTTTAGGTTGCGGTATACGGTACCGAGCGAGAGGTGCTCGTTGTCCTCACGCGCATACGCGTATACCTCATCGGCCGTGGGATGCGTGCCGAGTGCAGCCACGGATGCCAATATGCATTTTTTCTGTCTGGTGTTCTTTTCGACTGACAATGTTATCTCCTCTTGTTCCGTTTACTGAGGCCTGCTTGCCTCTCGTTGGACGCACGCAGCCAATCCTTTACCTTATCCTCAAAGGTCAACGTATATTCTGTATTCTGACGAGGTCTATAATTATCTTCACTACGCTGCTCAGCTTCCGGTGCGTTTTCTTGTGTCTCTGTGATCGCGTCTTTTATAGACAGCGCTATCTTGCCTGTGCGCGGATCGTTCGTAAGCACCTTTACGGTTACCTCGTCACCTACACTCAAAAACTCTTCAACGTTTTGAACATAGCTCTTTGAAACATGCGAAATATGTACCAGGCCATGTGTATTGCCCGGCAACGATACGATCGCTCCGAATGGCTTTATTTTGATTACCTTGCCCGTATATATCGAGCCTGCTTCTATCTGGATATTTTCCGACATAATATGCCTCCTTGAATTATGGGTTTACTGCGGGTATGCAGACGGTAAAGGTTGTTTTGCCGTCTGTGCTTTGTACCTTCGCGGTGCCTCCTATATCGTCTATGATTACCTTGGCCATAGACAGGCCGAGCCCAAATCCGCCTTTGTGCTCCCGCGATTTATCCGATCGGTAAAACCTATCCCATATCTTGGGCAGGTCCTCGGGCGCTATGCCGTCACCGTCGTTCTGTATCGAAAGCCACGCGTTTCTCTGCTCTCTGTGAAGGTCTATTTTAACGCTATTGCCGCAGTATTTAATAGCATTGTCCGTAAATATCCCGACGAGTCGTTGTAACTGCTCTTGATCGCCCATTACAAAGACCCCGTCAGCGACCGTTAGCTCGCATGTTATCTTCTTTTCGTAAAACACCGCCTGTAGCGGCATCAAGGTCTTATTCACGATCTCACTGAGGTTGCATTTGGTCATTACGGGGGCATCATTTTCAGCCCTTGTGATATATAACAATTGATTGATCAAGCGTTTCATGCGTAATGCTTCGTCGCTGATATAACCTATCCAACGCGCCTGATCGGGGTTTGCGCTCGACTGCAGTACTGAAATATTCGTCAATATCGTCGCGAGTGGTGTCTTGATCTCATGTGAGACATCCGCCAAAAACACGTTTTGCTTATGATAGCTCTGCTCTATCGGACGTATCGATCGGTCCGCGAAGTATTTACAGATAAAGAATATAGCTGTGAGCATCGGTAACGCTATCCAGAGAAATATATAGAACATATTGTTCAGTATCTGAAACTCGCGCGATATATCCAAGAACACATAGCGCTTACCCTTTTCAAGGTCAAACACCTTAAAACGCCAGACATTACCCTTATAAATAACCGAGCCGTAGGTGCGGTCCCTGAGCTTTGCGTTGATCATCAGCGCTTCGTAGAACTCCCTGTTCATTTGAAATGAGCTATTGATCGCGCCAATCTCTCCCTGCTCCGAGACATCTATGGTTATAAGCGGCGCGAAATTGAACGTTTGATCAGAGCTCGGGGCGTCCGAATTGCTCGATGCGAGCAGCTCTTGGTAGTTAAAGCCGCGGTCGAGGGTTTGCTGCGTGCGCATATCGGAGCTGGTATATAAAAACGCGAGCAGCACCGCATAAAACATCAGCAACAGGAACGTAACCGTAGCCATCAGCAGCAACAAAAACCTGTTGCGTAGCCTTAGAAACATCGATTCAACTCCAGTCCACAACCGAGCTGTGCGACGAAAGGAGCTTGTACCCCACGCCGCGAATGAAACGTATAGAGGTATCGGATTTTATATATTCAAACTTTTTATTCAGAAAACCAACATAAGCACTGAGACCCTCGGGCGTGGCATCACCTTCTCCGTCCCAAACCGAGTCCAAAATCACAGCCTCCGGTAATACGGTCGTCTCGTTTCTAAGAAAGAACGCCAACAGGTCGCATTCCTTTTTAGTCAATCCAATCTCATCATTACCGTTCGTATTACACAGCATAGCCGCGTCTGTTTTGAGCGTGATATCAGAAAAACACAGGCTGTCCGTATGTGCTGCGGCGTTATCGATGCGGCGTGATACAGCGCGTATACGTGCGAGCAGCTCATCGGTGTTAAACGGCTTCGGTAGATAATCGTCTGCGCCGTAATCGAGCCCCATGACCCTATCACTGACATCGTTTCGGGCTGTCAATAATATAACAGGCGTTGTTGTATCGGATTTACGCATCTTCTTTAATATCTCGAGCCCCGATAGCTTCGGGAGCATGATATCTAATAAAATAACATCAAACAGACCCGACATGGCCGCATGCAGGCCTTCCTTTCCGTCATGCACGCATTCCACCGTATATCCATTGTTTCGCAGTATCTGAGACAGTGCATCGGACAGATGCACCTCATCCTCTACGAGTAATATCTTCATTCGCTTTTCCCCTTTAATATTACCCCTTCGCCCTCATCTCTTGTATCTCATCCTCGGCGAGCTTTTTATATACGGGGCTGCCGGCCTTTACATTGCGCACTATAGTATAGAAACGCATAGCTTCATTGAGTTTCCCGAGTTTTACACACAGGTGCCCGAGTATCATGCATATCCCCTGCTCTGTATCGGGCTTGAGCCCCGATGATTCAAGATATAGGTTCTGGTAGCTCTCAAACGCCTTCTCGGCCGCATACAGTTCCATCTTTTCATCACCGAGATCCCCATATATCCATGTCAGGTTCATCCATAACTTCGATGTCAACTGCTTCTGGTTTACAAAGCTCGGTGCACACTGTAACGCGATATAATGAGCCGCCAATACATGATTGTAGTCGTAATCATTAAAATTGAGGGTTATGTCCTTTCTGACACCCGAAAGCACCTCGTCGATGCCTCTGTCCCTGAATATCTGCGGCTTTGAGAAATACTCGTACATCGTCGCGAAATAGCAATGCGGGCACACCGCAACATCAAACAGGATAGGTTCAAAACCTTCAAAATAGCGGCGCATGTCACCGCCGATGGGTTTTGCGGATTTGAGCTTAGACTCGACGGGCTGCCGGATCATTATCTCCTTACCACATGCGAGGCAGTTACGCTTGACCTCGAATGTAAACATCATATATTCGTCCGGCACGAGACCCGGATAATCCCCATGACCCGCAGGGAATATCGTGCTGCCGGAACTTTTTGCTTTATTCATTGCGTTTACATAAGCGTCGTTGGTTTTTATGATGCGGTTCGCCATCATCTCGCATATGGCGAATACCAGTTCGGGGTGTTTGGAACTGAGCTCAATGAAACTGATTTTATTTATCGCCAAGACAGCTGCATCTATAGTGGGCACTACCGTGGCCGAGCGCGGCATCTTCGCGAATAGGCTCATCTCACCGAACATATTTCCGGGCTCGATAGTGGATACGGTCACTTGATTGGTCTGGCCGTAGTTTTTCACCACATTCAGCTTGCCCGACAAGAGAATATACATCTCTGTGTTTACTGTATCATTTTCCTTGACTATGGGCATACCAGCTGCAAAATGCTTGATGTTCGACAGGTTCATCAAAAGCT
>CAZUNC010000035.1:0-16644 GCA_964621475.1 uncultured Defluviitaleaceae bacterium
TATGCCGTAGATTCTTTTTCAAGCCTCTCGTTTTCAAACATGGTATTCATCCTTTCCCTATAATCATTATTAACATTTTAGGTTGTTTTTTATCTATTGTCTGCCGTCCTTACGAAAGTGAGTATAGGGTATCTGTTTGAATAAACTGTGGCGAGTTTGTTAACAAATTGTAAACCTTAAAGAATGACTTATACCCTTTCGGCCTCCCAGTCTGTGATGAACGTGAGGATATCGTTGTATGTGGGGCTCTTCGCGTTCCTGACATAGAAGCCCGAGGTCGAAACACCCATCAAAAGCGATCCGAGTGGATCCAGTCCGAGGGTCTGCCCCATGCAAAAGCCCGCGTTGAAGTTATCCCCTGCACCAGTGGTCAGCACCGGCTTCGGGCAATACGGTCCGTATGCCTGATAGAATTTTCCGTCGATCACGCAGCAGGCCTCCTTGGTCGGATGTACCACGAGGCAATAGATGCCCAGCTTACTATATACGGCCTCGGTCGTTGCCTTTAACTTCGCATCGTTAGGCTGGCTCGCATCAACAGCGATATCAAATACCTCTGCGATCTCATAGAGTTCCTTTTCATTTAAGCCCAATATCGTCTTGAACTTCTGTTCAAAGCATCCGATTAAACGCATTGCCTCGAGTATATCCTCTTTCGTGCGCTTCTCGGGATCCGCGAGATCAAAGAACGCGTATGATTTCTGATCCTTTTGCTTCAGAAGTGGGAATACCTCTTCGATGATCTTCTTCCAGATATCGCTCATATACGGTATCATCGTCCAGTTTTCCATGCCAAACAGGTCACAGTTGTCTATCATCTCGGCGATCTTTTGCGCTCCGCCGATAAAGTTCTTCAGATGATCCCATGTGATGCTGTTTAAGACCGAGAGCTTACCGAGCATCAACTTACCGTCCTCAAACTCCAACGCATCCGTATGCGCAGGCTCACAGATGTTGTATATCTGCTTGCTCTTTTCTGCCATAGGCTTAAACACCGGATGAATATCGGGATTTCCGATAGCGCCGATGTATGTAAGGTCTACCCCGTACTCTATCAACGCATTAGCAAGTATCGGTCCGTTGCCACCGAGCTTTGTCTGATTGACCACAAATTCTATATTCGTACTCAGGCCCGCTGCGTTTTTGATGCGTTGACCGAGCTCCGCTATCTCCGATACACGTGTAAATGTATCAAAGTCCTGTCGTTTGTCTACTACATGCACGATCTCATCCACAAATCCGTCAAGTCCTATTATCATGTCTGCCTTAAATCCCTTTTTACCCTCAAGCGTCTCGCGTAACGTCGAAAGGCTTTGCTTCATATTTGCATCCATTCCATACACTCCTTTTTTCTTTCATTTTATATAATAAAGCCGTACTTGACAATATATAAGTATTATTTCCGAGAAGATTTCCCGAAAGTTTGACATTTTGGCCATTTGCGGGTATAATCCACCCAAAATTTGGATTGATAAAGGAGGTAAGCATGAAGACGGAGTTGTTTGTCGAGCATCACGGCAGCCAAACAGACACCAAGGTATTGACAGATACAGCAAAAGAGATATGGCGCGCTGCGGGCAATAAGATGAAGGACATGGTTGATTTGCGTTTATACTATAAACCAGAATCCTGCAAATGCTATTATGTGATCAACGAAAAGGTCAGCGGCGAATTTGACGTATAACACAAATACATAATCGCAAACAAAAAAAGGGCTGCAGCAAAAAGTAAACCTCTAACCATTGGTTTTCTTTTTGCTGCAGCCTCTTTTTATATAAGCGCGAGCTTATGCAGATCCCTATATTTCTGGGGTGTCAGGGTATATTTTTTATTAAATAATTGATATGCATAACTCGGTGATGAAAAGCCGCATTCAAAACATATATCCAATATAGGCATATTTGTCATCAGCAACAGATTTGCAAAATAATTAAGCCGCAGATCATTTATAAACTCCGTCGGTGTTTGATTAAAATATTTTTTAAAATTTCTCGCTATATGCTCATGCGATTTTCCGCTCAATTCGCTCATCATCGATACACTCTGTGAAAAGTGTTCCTTCTTTCTCATCTCCTGGCTCAAATCCATAAGCCATCTCGGGCAATCCTTATTAGATTCGATTTTTATGTAATACAGAATTATTTTTGTCAGTAATATTTGCGCAAGTATTTGGACATCCTTGCTGTTTAGGTTCTGTGTAGATACCTCCGCATAACAGTCCATGATCTCCGTAAACAGTTTATCCGAAACCCTGCACCTAGGCGGAGCCGCTAAATTTTTAAAATGCTCTACCGTGTAATCATTACCCATAAAGAACAGCACAATCTTTAATACCTCCTCGGTAAAGGAAATGTTTAGATAACTGCAATCGTGACCCTCTATCTCCACAAACCAGTGCACATCATCAGGTCTTATTAACACCAAATCATTCTTATATAGCACCTCTGTTTCATCGTTGATGTTATGCTGCATGCAACCATCTAAAATAATAAAAAACTCAAAAAAATCATGGCAATGGATAGTCCAGGCATACTTCATAGATTTTATATGCGTAAAGTCCACATTTCTGTGAAAAAATTCTTTTTGATAAGTAAGCTTCTGTATCGACATAGCAACCTCCTATGAAAAAATGTAAGAAATATCAAAATACAATAATTAGCAGATCACGTTAAAGCAAGACAAAGATTTTACCAATGGTATAATCATCTTAAGTCATATTGCACAGTAAATTGAATCATTATTATTTTAATGTCCAATTATAACATCTATCTATGCGTTTTTACACACTTCACTGTACATTATTTTATAAGGAGGCGGGTATATGACAGATGATTTTCACCCCATTGTGAGCGACGAATCAAGCGGCTACGCTCACAATTACAGCGAGGAGGCTAGCTATGTCGCACCGACTGAACCCAAGGTAATAGATCATCTTGAATGGTTTAAAAATCAAAAGCTCGGTTTGATGATGCACTGGGGGCCGTACTCACAGCTCGGTATTGTTGAGTCCTGGGCGTTAAGCGATCAGGATGCCGATTGGTCACGTGGCGGGGTTGACTGGAACGTTAATGGCGACCAATTTAAAGAGCAGTATTTTAACCTGAACAAAACCTTCAACCCCATTCGCTTCCAGCCCGAAAAATGGGCTCAACTCGCAAAGGCCGGAGGGTTTCGCTATCTTACATTTACTACAAAGCACCACGACGGCTTTTGTATGTGGGATAGCAAATACTCCGAATATAAAGTCACCTCTCCTGACTGCCCGTTTCACACAAATCATAACGCCGATATATGCAAAAACCTATTCGAGGCATTTCGCAGACAAGGCTTAGGCATATCAGTTTACTTTTCAAAAGCGGATTGGCACGTGCCAACCTATTGGGCTAAAAACATGGCACGCGGCTCCTTTTCATGGAGAGGCCCAAGCTACATCCCCTCCGATCACCCCGAACTCTGGGATGAGTTTGTCAGCTTTACCCACAACCAAATAAAAGAGTTATGCACCGAATACGGCAAGATCGATATGCTCTGGTTTGATGCGGGTTGGGTCTGCCCACAATCCGGTCAGGATATCCGCTTGAATGAGCTGGTGGATCAGGTTCGTAAATTTCAACCATGGATATTGAGTGCGGACAGAACCGTAGGCGGGCCGTACGAGAACATCGTGACCCCCGAACAATGTGTTCCCGAAAGACCACTTAGCATCCCGTGGGAGAGCTGTATTACGATGGGCACTTCCTTCTCATTCAAATACGAGGATACATATAAAACACCGCGTCAGCTTGTACATCTGCTGACAGACATCGTCGCAAAGGGTGGAAACCTTGCGTTGAATGTAGGCCCACAACCAGACGGCAGATTGCCGGAGGGCGCAATTAAATCCATGCAGGGCTTGGGGGAATGGCTCAGTGTTTATGGTGAGGCCATTTACGACACACGCCCGATCTCTCCATATAAAAAAGACAACGTAGCATTTACCCGCTCTGTAACCCACAGAGATATCGTTTATGTGATCGTGCTGTACGAAGACGAGCATCAGATACCGCAGCAAACCGTCAAAATCCCATTTTCGGGCAGGATAGCCGAAATAATCTCACTGGCAAGCGGACAGAGGGTTGAATTCCAAATACAAGACGGTTGCATCTATATTGAAATGCAACCCACCAGCCAAGCACCGATAGCGCATGTATTCAAAATAAAAGCAGAGGAGGATATCATGTGACAACAAAATCAACACAGCTTAAAAAGAAGAGCGATTTCCTTTCATACCTTCGAGATAATTATGACCTATATCTATTTTTACTGCCGGCTGTGCTCATCACTTTTATTTTTAGTTATATTCCACTGTATGGCGTGCAGATCGCGTTTCGTAACTTCTCGGTTCGAAGGGGTATCTGGGGCAGCACATGGGTCGGCCTCGAGCATTTTATCCGCTTCTTTAACAGTCCGAACTTCTGGACCTTGATCTGGAACACCCTCTCTTTAAGTGTTTATTCCTTGATAGCGGGCTTCCCTATTCCCATCTTATTAGCCTTGGCTCTGAATTCATTAAACAGCAAGCGCTATAGGAAGGTCATTCAGACCGTTACCTATGCCCCTAACTTTATATCCACCGTCGTTATGTGCGGTATGATCGTCCTGTTCCTGTCACCTAGAATAGGTATCATCAATCATTTACTGAACCTAATAGGCATCGATAGCATCAACTTTATGGGGCAGGCAAAAATGTTCCCGCACATCTATGTTTGGACGGGTATATGGCAAGGGGCCGGCTGGGGTTCCGTTATCTATTTCGCCGCGCTAAGCGGTATCAGTCCGGAGCTGCACGAGGCCGCCACCGTTGATGGCGCCACTAAATTTCAGCGCATTCTACATATAGACATCCCGGGTATACTCCCGACGGCTACGATACTGCTGATCCTTAATTGCGGCAGCATCCTCTCGGTTGGTTTCGAAAAGGCCTTTTTGCTGCAAAATGACCTCAACAGCACCGTGTCCGAGATTATCTCCACATATGTCTACAAGATAGGCCTTGTCTATAACGACATGTCCTTTTCTTCGGCTATCGGTTTATTCAATTCTATTGTCAACGCTATACTTCTTATTTCCGTGAACACCATATCCAGAAAAGTGTCCGGAAACAGCTTATGGTAGACGGGAGGGTGCTATATGAAGCTATTTAGAGGCAATAAACGTTCCAAAGAAGATATTATCTTCGATTTAGTCGTTTTTCTTATCTTGACAGTCATATTGCTGGTTGTCGCGTATCCTCTGTATTTTGTCATTATATCCTCCTTCAGCTCCCCGTCGGCAGTCGCCGGTGGCGAGGTCCTGTGGTTCCCTGTCGGGTTTACGCTCGAGGGTTACATGGCCGTTTTCAAAGAGCGTACTGTCATGCGCTCATTTGTCAATTCGGTCATCTATACCTTTGTAGGCACGGGCATCAACCTCATCGTCACATTACCGGCGGCATATTCATTATCACGCGACGATCTGCGTGGGCGAAAATATTTTATGTTCTTCTTTATGCTCACAATGTTTATCAGCGGCGGTTTGATACCAACATTTTTGGTCGTCCAAAGCCTTGGGTTTATCGATACTATCTGGGCCATTACCATTCCGGGTGCTATCAGCGTCTACAACATGATCGTTGCTCGCACCTTCTTTAAAAACAATATCCCAACCGAACTTTTAGAGGCGGCAAAATTGGACGGCTGCGGTAATACGCGCTTCTTTTTCAGCATCGCGCTTCCGCTGTCAAATGCCATCATCGCCATTTTGGTTCTATATTACGGCGTAGGCCATTGGAATGCATATTTCTCATCACTGCTATACCTCACAACACCCGAAAAATTCCCGTTGCAGCTGGTACTGAGGACGCTTTTGATACAGAACTCGATGCAGCAAGCCATGAACTCTCAAAATGCCGAGACCGTTGCGGAAATGCAGCGTATGCGTCAGGTTGTAGAATTGATGAAATATTCGCTTATTATCATTTCAAGTATACCTGTCCTGTTGCTGTATCCCTTTATACAAAAGCACTTTGTAAAGGGCGTAATGATCGGCTCCGTAAAGGGTTAACATCGTACAATCGAGGCCTCGGCCTTGTTGTAATAAATTAAAAAAGGAGGATTTTTATGAAACGCAGTAAAATGTTTATTTCAGCTCTTTTGGTACTAGCGCTTTTGTCCGGATGTGCCGGCAAAACCACAGCCACGACCGCCAGCCAACCCAATGGAAATGAACCGGCTGCCGCTTCGACCGCTGCCGGTACGGAAACGGAGGCAAAGACAGAAACCGCCACAGACGATCGGCCAATGGAGGGTAATATGTATCTGACAGGCTTGCCGATCGTTAAGGAGAAAGAGACATTTACGATCCTTGTTGATGACGGCGGAACACCCGAAACAAAGATCATGTATCCCATCCTGGAGGAGCAGACAAACGTAAAGGTCGAGCTATTGTTATTCCCTTACGAGATCGCTAAAGAAAAGAAGAACATATTAATCAATAGCGGTAACTATCCGGATGTTATCGGCGGCTGGATCATGTCTCAGGATGAAATCCTCACCGACGGTATGCAAGAGGGTCTGTACATACCGGTCGACGAGCTGATAGACAAATATGCACCTACTATGCAAAACATCTTGAAGATCAAGGGCGTAAGGCAAACCATGACACTGCCTGACGGCCACATGTATACTATCCCATATGTTATAAAGGAGCCATTGGTGCCATTCCTTCCATGGATCAACGAGAAATGGCTTGAGGCAGTAGGTATGGATATGCCTACAACCACCGATGAGTTCAGAGAGGTATTAAGAGCATTTAAGACAAAGGATCCTAACGGCAACGGTAAGGCAGACGAAATCCCGTTTTCCGCAGATAAGAACAACCTGAACCTCGGACTTTTGGCCGGATGGTGGGGTACCCCTGTACCGCAAGGCTCACCGGCAAACTTCGCGATGATAAACGGCAGCTTAGAATTCACGGCTACATCCGATGCATACAAGGAATCTATTAAATACTTAGCCAGCTTGTATGCAGAGGGTTTAATTGATCCTGAAATATTTACTCAAGATCACTCGCAATGGAAAGCCAAGGGCGTACAGGGTCTTTATGGTTGCTCGATCGCATATGGCCCCGGTGATTACCATGAAGGCTTAAAACCCGGCGAATTGACCGATTATATTGCATTACCGGTACTCAAGGCCCCAGGCGTCGATAAGCCGGTATACAAAAGGGGCAGCTACGGCTCCACAGTGTTTAAAAACCAGATGGCTATTACCGATAAAGCCAAGAACCCCGCTACGATCATCCGCTACTTTGACAATGTATTCGATACGGATAACTCTATCCAAATCCAAGCAGGTCTGTTCGGAAAGCGCCTTGAGAAGTTAGGCGAAGGCGACTACAGATACTTGGACGAGAATAAACTCACTGAGGAAGAACGCGAGAAATATGGTTGGGGAAATATGTTTACACAATCCCTTCCAAAATTTATACCGCTTGAAATAGTCATCAAGCCTGCAGAAGGCGTACCCGAAACACCGGATGTCAAGATCGCCGCGGACGCTCTATATGAGCCGTTCTTAGATGAAATACCGGCAAAGGTATGGGTCGCTCCGGAGGATGCAAAGCGTATTACCGTATTGCAAACGGATATCAATAACTACATCGATCAGAAACGCGCCGAGTGGGTCAGTAATCAAGCCGATGTCGAAAAGGACTGGGATGCTTATAAGGCTCAGTTGGACAAATTGGGTCTGCAGGAACTGATCAGCATCAGACAAAAGGCTCAAAATTCCGCTCCAAAGGAATAATCTATAGATATAAAGCCGGCGTATGCTGGCTTTTTTTTATACTATCTTAATGTATAACATTCTAAGACCCGTTGCAAGAATATATCATAAGGTGTAATATGTATATGCTAAACCTTTCGAAACGGAGAAATGCCTATATGGATTACCAGACCCTCACCATCAAGGTTAAGTCGAGCCAACTTCAATATATAGACGAGTTTTGGCAATGTATCGACGAGTTGATGGAGCTTGAGGATGTGAAGGGTCTCCACGCGTACAGTCAACATTTCGATTGCAGTCGTTTACAGCATAGCCTGAATGTGGCGTTCAAGGGCTTTGTGATCTGCAAGAAACTGGGGCTTGACTACAAATCCGCAGCGCGTGCGGGACTGTTACATGATTTGTTTCTGTACGACTGGCGCGAAGAAAAACAGCCCGAGGGTAGCCACGCGTTTGCCCATCCGGTCGTAGCGTTACGTAACGCGATGAAAAACACTGCGCTGAACCACGTGGAGCAGGACGCGATCCTCACGCACATGTGGCCGCTATCAAAGCGCTTCCCGAAGCATCGGGTCTCCTACATCGTCTCGCTGTCGGACAAATACTGCTGCTGCAACGAGGTCATTCAACATTTATCAAATAAGGTAACAAAACAATTTAAACGTGCTTATGCAACGGCAAGGGCTACCATCGGTTAAGCCTTGCCGTTTTTTCGATGAGATCGGAGGCAACTATGGATCAACCGAACATCTTACTTATCGTAGTGGACGAAATGCGCGGAGACTGCCTCGTAGTTGCGGGTCATCCAGATGTCAAGACACCGTACCTCGATACACTTGCCGTGCAAGGTGTGCGTTTCGAATGTGCGTATTCTGCGACACCGAGCTGTATCCCTGCGCGAGCGGCGCTGATGACGGGTCTGACGCAGGACGGCCACGGACGTTACGGATACAGGGATCGTGTACATTGGGACTATCCGCATACGATGCCCGGTGAGCTTACATCCGCCGGTTACCAGACACAGTGCGTGGGCAAGATGCACGTACATCCGCTACGTTCACTTCAAGGCTTTATGAATATCGAGCTGCATGACGGATATCTACATAGCTACAGGGATCATTCGGTCCCCTACTACGAAAATCAAAAGATCGCCGACGACTACTTCCATTTCCTAAAACAGAACCTCGGCATAGACGCAGATGTGACCGATACGGGTCTCGAGTGCAACTCCTGGGTCGCCAGGCCTTGGATATACGAGGAAAAGTATCACCCAACCAACTGGGCGACCGATCGCAGCATCGATTTCCTGCGTCGACGCGACAGGGATAAGCCATTCTTCCTGATGACCTCGTATGTGCGTCCACACGCCCCATACGATGCGCCACAGGTCTATTTCGATATGTACAAGGACAAAAAGCTACGCCCCCCATTTGTCGGCGACTGGGCCGACAGGGACGCGCTGGAGCGTAATGCGCGTATTTATAACAACTCAACTGGCCCTGCCGATCCGCAGCTCGTTCATGACCAGATGGTCGGCTACTACGCATGCATCACGCATCTCGATCACCAGATAGGCCGCCTTATAAACGCATTGACGGACGACGGTTGCTTGCGCGATACGCTGATCGTGTTTACATCCGATCACGGCGAGCTGTTGTCTGATCATCACCTCGTTCGTAAATCCCGCGCCTATCGGGGCAGCACAAATATCCCGCTGATAATCTCCGGACGTGGTGTGAAAAGGGGTATTGTCTCCGACACCTTAGCCGAGCTTCGCGATATCATGCCGACGCTTTTAGATGCGGCGGGTGTAGAGATACCCGAGTGCGTAGAGGGGATGTCGCTGTGGCCCGAATGTGCCGCCAGTGATGAGCCTTGCGGAGCAATTGCCGAGCGCGAATATATACATGGCGAGCATGAGGCCGGTGATCTGTCGTCACATTGGATCGTTACCCAAAGCGATAAGTATATCCGGTACAGCAAATCCGGTACGGAACGGTATTTCGACCTAAAGGCCGACCCGCACGAGTTGACGGATAAAATAAACGCCCCCGAATATCGGGAGCGTATAGATTATCTGAGGCAATTGCTTAAGGATGAATTGAGTAAGCGCTGAGTGAGGTATTCATTGTAGGATCGTGCCCTCGGGTAGGCTGAGTGTACCGTTTTCGATTACGAGTTCAAAGCTGTCTACAAACTCTAACGCCAGAGCGGTCTTCATGATCTGCGAAACCAACGCGTACTCGTATGCAGAGCCGCCGCCATATGAGCAAATATCCTTCGAGACATTCAATATCAGGCGCTTTTTCCATAACGATACGCCAAGTACCTTTACATCCGACGGCATGCAATAGGCCCCTTGCTTTGCAAAGAGCTGTTCAAAAACCCGAAGCGCGAATGCATCAGGGGCTTCTGGCTTTAACTCGGAGGTTTCGAATCTTTTGACCTCCTCGGTTTTCCAAACCTCGGTATTGTCTTCGTCGAGCACCATATAATGTATGTACGCCTTATGTATAGGCATGTCCATCGTGGACGGATCAAACTCGGCCGTCGCATCGGTACCGACGGGGTTTGTAAACTGTAAAATCACACTCAATATGAATATAGGTAGCAGCATCGTTATCTTCATAATATACACAGCCTTTCCATATATATATTACCCAGATATTACAACTTTTCTCAATAAAATTCGTAATACAAATGTTGTCAAAATTCAATATTTATCGCAATAACAAACCAGAGAGGGGTATTTTAATGGGTTTTAACGGACTGAACATGGGCATGGGCAACCTGTCACTGATGTCTAACGCAAAGACGCGCTCGATATGCGCGGAAAATTTCACGGGCGGAAAGGGAGCAGGCGCTACCTGTGAACCCGAGAACGGCATTTCGAAGGATCAATGCCGCGACCTCGGCAAGGGTTGGAAGGTAAACCCATGCATCGCACTCGAGGCCAATAGCACATTTACTCTCGCAGAGATAGAAGGACCAGGGGCGATTCAACACATCTGGATCACGCCTACAGGCAGATGGCGCGATTTGATTCTGCGTTTCTACTGGGACGACAGCACGGTACCGTCGGTCGAGTGCCCGGTCGGTGATTTCTTCTGCATGGGATGGAACGAATATGCACAGCTGTCCTCGTTAGCTGTATGCGTAAACCCGGGCTCTGCGTTTAACTGCTACTGGCAAATGCCGTTTCGCAAAAACTGCCGCGTAACGGTCGAAAACCGTGCACCCGAAAAGAGCGTCTTCTTCTACCAGATAGACTACACACTGACAGAGGTGCCCGAGGATGCGGGATATTTCCATGCGCAGTTTCGCCGCACGAACCCGCTCCCTTACAAGGATGTCTATACGATCATCGATAATGTGCAGGGCCAGGGTCAATACGTCGGTACATACATGGCATGGCAGGTAAATAACAATATCTGGTGGGGCGAGGGCGAGATCAAGTTCTACATGGACGGCGACAAGGAATATCCGACCATCTGCGGTACGGGTACAGAGGACTATTTCTGCGGCTCCTATAACTTCGAGAACCAACGCACGCATCAGTATCAGGAGTTCACGACCCCATATGCGGGCCTGCATCAGGTAATCCGTCCGGACGGCGTATACATGGCCAACCAACGCTTCGGGCTTTATCGCTGGCACATCATGGATCCGATCCGTTTCGAAAAGGATCTGCGCGTCACGATACAGGCACTCGGCTGGCGTTCCGAAGGCCGCTACCTGCCGTTAAAGGACGATATCGCGTCTGTAGCGTTCTGGTATCAGGACAAACCCGCAACATTTATGCCCGAGCTGCCGTCTCGTGACGAGCTCGAGGTAATATAATCGTATAAAGGTCATGAAAAGAATAATAAAAATCGTAGCGGCGATATGTTTTATCGCCGCTATCGGTGTATCTGCATATATGCTTATACCGCTCGGTGCAAGCACCGACCCGAACGCACCATAGCCGAGGAATATACCCAGGGAGTTTACTCGTACGCATACTGTGGACAGGGTGGCTTGAGCTGGTCTATACCATATGCCGCAGGGGTTTTGGCCATAGGGTTTCAAGTGCAGCCTGAGTATACCGGCGAGCAAATGCTTAATGTTCTGTTCAAGACCGGATATATGAAGGATGGTATCAGGTTTATTAATCCGACGCGATTTGTTGTAACAGAAATCGCGCGCTTGTTAGGTGAACGGCTTGGGATTGCACCACCGGATGTGATTATCATCATCAATGAGCCACCACTTGAAAATTGGGGGCTAAGGGGACAGCAGGCAAGCGAAATGGGCCTTGTATATAAAAGAGAGTGAAGGAAGTGGGGTTAATGATACTGTTGAGGAGGGATAAATTTGGATGTGACTATCAGGAAAGCCGAAACCCGAGATATACCGGGTTTGATAATATTAAATGATGAGTTTAACGGTTGCGGTGCGACATTTGATTCAATGAAAGCATCGTTTGAAAGTAATAATGAAATTGTTTATGTTGCCGCTGTTAATGGCACAGTGGTTGGCTTTATATGCGGTCTGTTTTGGCAGTCAATATGTTACGCAGAAGGATTTCAAGGGATTATAACTGAATTATTCGTAAACGAAGATTATCGTAGAAATAGCATCGCTACAAAACTGATACAAGCATTGGAGCTTGAATTTGTCAATCATAATGTGCAGGAAATTACATTAGCTACACCTGTAACCAATTCTGTCGGAAGATGTTTTTACGAAAGCTGTGGATATAGTGATAGAAAAGAAATGGTATATGATAAGATTTTGGGAGTAAGAATGGATAACATAAATGATTTGGTACTTTAGATTTGGTAAATAAGTGCTTATAAATGGATAATGTAAAACGCATCTCAAGTGTGTTACCAGAGGTATGTTTGATATGATTAGAAAATTAATGTTTCGTGTTGCACGTTTAAAATTTATGGGTACGCTTCTTGGTTTTTCATTTACATACCTACAAGGATATTTGCCTTTGAATAAGGTCTATTTAAGCAAGTCTCTATATTGCTTCTTTCATCCTGTCCCGTTTTTCGAACCCCATGTATTGATTATACCCAGAAAGATTGTCAGGACATTATTTGATATCACAAATGAGAACTTGTTTGTAGACGTTTTGAACGCATCTATAATTATAAATGAAAAGTTAGACAAGCCGCTTAACGAGTTCGTCGTATTCGCAAATGGTGGAATTCGGCAAGATGTTATGCAAGTCCATTTTCATATGACTGATCCTAGTATGGTTAATATACAAAAGGTCAAAGGCAAAACAAAGGAAATTGAATCGAATAATAATTTACCACTAAGAATTAATCCGCCTTATAAATCATCAGGGCTTCAAGAAGTGTTCTGTAATGTAATGAAACAGCTTGTTGAATTGAAGCAACAAAACAATTTAAAGAAAGATGGATTTACATTATATATGCTTGTTATACATAATAAAGATGGATACGCATTGACTAATACTTTAATAGACATATGTATCAGCCAGAACCGTTAAAGGTACCTCTACCAATAAATTTCATCTACACGCACACAATTAGACTGGAGACATCGTTGAGAGAAACTAGTCCCATAGACGTGGGATTTGTCACAGGGTTATACAAGTATGGATTTTGAATTCAAACAATGAGTTACTTATACAAAAAAGAAGTAAAAACACGGATATATGCCCTAACATGTGGTATGTTTCTCTTGGATGTCACATAGAAAGCAATGAGACTAACGAAGAAGCAATCGTTACGGAATTTGTCGAGGAACTCGGTTTAAATGTGTGGAATGAAAATATTAAATATTTGTATACATTTCATGAGATAGCCACTTTTGAAGATGGTACGATCATTGACATGTATGTTAATACTAATGATTTGCTTCTACAAAAGATGAGGTGGAGGAAGCCAAGTTCATTCCTTGTCAAGATTATAAGTACGCTGTAGAAAATAGAGACCCCTCGTTTTGGATCCATGACGAAGGGTATTCGATGTTAATAGAGTGCTTGGAACGGCAAGTGAGGTAGAAACGGGAGATAGTAATGGAAAAAACAAAGCTTGTAATGTTGGAGGGGCTATCCGGAGCAGTTTCGTATGCAGCTTTAACTTGAATGGAACCATATTAAATCTAATTGATGGGTTTGTATATTAGGAGGCCACGAGAATGATAAAAGCCATCGGCTTTGACATGGGTCACACACTTATGAAGAACAACCATCCATTGAGCTGGAGTTCTCTATATCCATCCGCAATAGCTGCAACCGCACAAAAATGCGACATTGAGCTAACCGAAAACATGGTATCACTCGCAACTGACGTTCTTACAAAATATAACACAAGAATCAATTATCGCGAAAATGAAGTAAGCTCAGACACCATTTTCAACGAAATATTATCGCTGTGGAATTGCCCAAATAAAGACATCCAATCTGTCAAGTCCGCTTTCTACTCATTTTTTCAAGCAGATACATTACCTTTTCCAGAAACTATTGAAACTTTAGCAGAGTTAAAGCGTAATGGGTTGCAGATTGGAGTCCTGACAGATGTAGCATACGGGATGGACAACGCTTTTTCGTTAAAGGAATTTGCCATACTATCAGAGTACATAGACATTGTACTAACATCGGTTGATGTAGGATATAGAAAACCCAATAAAACAGGGTTCATGCGACTTCTTGATTTTTTTCATGTATCTGCCGATGAAATGATATATGTCGGAGATGAAGATAAAGACATCAAAGGCGCGAACAACGTGGGTATTGTCTCTGTTCTTATCAATCGAAATGACGAGGTTAAGGAGTATAGTCAAAATTATACTATTAATTCGCTTAATGATATTTTTAGTATTATATTTGCACGAAAATAAACGGATTTGCACGGATAAGCCACCATTGTATGCTATTATTCGTGTAAATCCGTAATAATCCGTGCGGATCCGTGGTATATTTCCCTTACAAGTGCCAAAACCTGTTTAACCGTTTCTGCGCTGTCCTTGGTCGGGGAGTATTCGAGGCCTATATAGCCGTCATAACCCAAGCTGTCGATAAGCTTGAAAATGTGGCTATAATTTATCTCACCCGTGCCCGGTTCGTGACGGCCAGGTACATCCGCCACATGGAAATGGCCGATATATTTAAAGAATTTCGTGATATTTTCAGAGAGATTACCCTCGGTGATCTGCTGATGATAGATGTCGTAGAGCACCTTTATGTTCGGGCTGTCAACCTCGCTGATGATCCCGAACGCCTCGTAACCAGACGAAAGGAAATATCCCCTGTGGTTATAGAGTATATTCAACGGCTCGAGCACCCCAATAATCCCCGCATTCTCAAACAGCGGGGCCACTTTTTTGAGTGCCCTCACGATATGCGAGTGCTGCTCGGCATGTGTAATGTCATTGCGTTCCTGTCCTGCTGTGATGATGAGCTTTTGAATGCCCAATGCGCGGGCGTTTTCAATGCTCTCCTTTACAACCTCATACAGGTAATCACCGCTGTCATCCCACAGCAACATCCGCTTGCCGTATTCCTCAGCGAGCTGCTTGTCTCTCGTACCCAGACACATCGACGAAACCACTATGCCGAGCTCGTCGATAATGGCCTTTACCCTACCCAGGTCCTTATCCGCATACCCCCAGAACTCTGCCGCCGACAATCCCACATCCTTTACGAGCTTGAATCGGTCATAGAGGTCCACATGCGTGAACATCATTTCTATACATGGTGAAAACTTAAGAGCCATATGTTCACCTCCCAAATTCATCTACCTTCACCGGCATGCACGTATCCATTGAATGATTGCATGCAAGCGTAAAGCGCATGGACTTCAGCGCGTCTGCATATGGAGAACGTACCTTGCTCTGGTCGCCGGTCTTTACCGCATCGAGAAACGCTCGATCCTCGGTCACACCTTGATCTGTACGCGTTTTAATACGGCTCTCTGTGCGTCTACCGTCCTTTTCCGACGTAATGATCACGTTATCGCGCAGCGCGTAGTCTATCGTGGTGTCTGCGGCATAGAAGGTCAGGCCGTTCTTCATGACACCGCCGTCCTGATAGCAGCCTGTATGTAATGTCGCAATAACACTATTATCCTTAAAGGTTATAACCGCAGTAGAGAAGTCCTCCACATCATAACCCGGGCATATGTCGTCGGTCACGATGCCCTTACCCGAGCGTACATATACGGTATCGGGCTCGCCGACCAAGTAACGCAGCAGATCAAACAGATGGATGTTTTGCTCGACGAGCTGGCCGCCTGAGGTCGCTTTCTTTCTCCACCAAGCCACACCCGGTATACCACCGACCCACGCGCCTGTTATCAAGCCGACCTTTTTGCCGTCGAGTAGCTTTTTCATTTCGTCCACGATATCGAGGTAGCGGTCCTGGAAACCCGCTGCGGTGATGAGGCCCGCTTCCTGCGCCTTTGTACATATATCCGTTATCATAGCCATATCCAAAGCGACGGGCTTTTCCACGAGGAAATGGATCCCGCGCTTGATGATTTCATATTCAATCTCACCATGTTCCGCAGGCGGCACGCATATGTACACCGCGTCGGGCTTTTCGGTATCAAGCATTGTGGTCAGGTTGTCGTAACGCTTGCCGCCGGTCTTTTTTGCAAAATTGTCGGCCTTTTCAGTAACAATATCGAAGAAACAGACGAACACCACATCGTCAAACATCAACAAATGGGATAAATGCCACTCGGCTATCCCGCCGCAGCCTACAAAGCACAGCTTTACCTTGTCCATAAATGATCCTCCTCGTGAAATAAGTTAATCGTTTCAAACCGCAAATCCAGTATACACCAACACTTATATATTACAAACATTTTTACGGAACAAT